>JACQAP010000016.1 GCA_016194905.1 Betaproteobacteria bacterium | reverse complement strand
TCATGGCTTCACTCGATCCTATCTTGCAATAATTCGGGCTCGTGCCCAGGCAACTGCTCGGATTCACGCAAAGCAGGAGGCGGCGACCAGGCTTCGTGACGATTTAAACCAGGACACAATCGATCTGCCGCTTCCCCGTCCCCAAGCCCCAACTACGCTTGAGAACAAACACAACTTACACCAACAAAACGAACATACAAGGCACGAAGACACGAAGAAACCCACACCGTTTGATGCAAGCATGGCTGTGACAACCAAAGTGGCCGGACGCTTGATTGCCGGACTCTCGATTCTTTCCAGATCTTACTCTTCGTGTCTTCGTGCCTTCGTGGTGAACCTTTCAGTTGCCGTGGAGGCAAACGACTCGTCGTACGACTGACAGTGTCTGTCAAACCAAGTCCGGATATCCACACATGACAGGCCCGCACAACAGCGGGTGAACGGGAGGCAGTATATGAGAAGAACGATCCGCTTGACCGCCGCGCAGACGCTGGTGCGTTACCTCGCGGAATTGCGCACCGATATCGAAGGCAATCAGACCCTGTTCGGAGGCGTGTTCGCGATCTTCGGACACGGCAACGTGGCGGGCATCGGCGAAGCGCTGTATCAGTATCGCGACCGGTTGCCGACTTATCGCGCGCACAACGAACAGGCGATGGCGCTCGCCGCGATCGCCTACGCAAAAGCGAACATGCGCCGGCGCATGATGGCCTGCACCACGTCGATCGGGCCGGGCGCGACCAACATGGTGACCGCGGCGGCGGTCGCGCACGTGAACCGCCTGCCGGTGCTGCTGCTGCCCGGCGACATCTTCGTCTCGCGCGCGCCGGATCCGGTACTGCAGCAGGTGGAGGATTTCCACGACGGCGGCATTTCGGCAAACGATTGCTTCAGGCCGGTCTCGCGCTATTTCGACCGCATCGTCCATCCGGCCCAGTTGCTGACCGCGCTGCCCCGGGCGATCCATGTGCTCACCGATCCCGCAATGTGCGGCCCGGTCACGCTGGCGATGCCGCAGGACGTGCAGACCATGGCTTACGACTGGCCGGAGGATTTTTTCTCGCCGAAGAGGATCACGCTGCGCGCGGTCCCGCCTGCCCCTGCACCGCTGCAAGAAGCCGCAGCCGCGCTGAAGAACGCCACACGTCCGCTGATCGTCGCAGGCGGCGGCGCGCTTTACGGCGAGGCGACGGACATGCTGCGCGGTTTCGCCGACGGCCATGGCGTGCCGGTGGCGGAAACCCAGGCCGGCAAGGGTGCGTTGCCATGGGACCATCCGCTGCAGCTCGGATCGATCGGCGTCACCGGCTCCACCGCAGCCAACGCGCTCGCGCGCGAAGCCGACCTGGTGCTGGCGATCGGCACGCGGCTGCAGGACTTCACCACCGGATCGCATTCGCTGTTCACCCAGGCGAAGTTGATCAACCTCAACGTCAACGGGCTGGATGCGATCAAGCTGCGGGGACTGGCCTTGCAGGCCGACACCAGGTCGGGACTGCAGGCGCTCGACACCGCGCTGGCCGGCTGGAAGGCGGATGCCGCGTGGAGCGCGAAGGCGACGAAGCTCGCCGCGGAGTGGCGCGCGAAAGTCGATGCGATCACCGGTCGCCGCGATGCGAAGCTGCCCTACGAGGGCGAAGTCATCGGCGCCGTGCAGCGCTCCGCCGAAGATTCAGCCGCGCGCGACATCGTGGTCTGCGCCGCGGGGGGATTACCCGGCGAACTGCACAAGCTCTGGCGCACCTCGGTGCCCGGCGGCTATCACGTCGAGTACGGCTACTCGTGCATGGGTTACGAGATCGCCGGCGGGCTCGGCGTGAAACTGGCCCGCCCGATGCGCGAAGTCATCGTCATCGTCGGCGACGGCAGCTATCTGATGATGAATTCCGAGATCGCCACTTCGGTGATGCTCGGCCTCAAGCTGGTGATCGTGCTGCTCGACAATCGCGGTTACGGCTGCATCCACCGGCTGCAGCAGGCCTGCGGCGGCGCGCCTTTCAATAACCTGTTCGACGACGGCATGCGTACCGCGGACGGCGCACCGCGCGTCGACTTCGTCGCCCATGCCGCGTCGCTCGGTGCAGCGGCGGAGAAAGTCGACGGCATCGCCGGACTCGAAGCCGCGCTGAAACGCGCGCGCGCAAGCAAGCGCACGTCGGTGGTCTGCATCGAGACCGATCCGAACCGCTCGACGACCGAAGGCGGCTGGTGGTGGGAAGTCGCCGTGCCGGAAATCTCGCAGCGAGAGGAGGTCGCCGCGGCGCGCAAGGCTTACGAACAGGGCAAGCAAGAGCAGAAGGCCTGAGCATGAAAGCCTTCGACGTGAAAATCGGAATCAACCCGATCTCGTGGGCCAACGACGACCTGCCGGAACTGGGCGGCGACACGCCGCTGGAAATCATCCTGTCCGAGGGCAGCGAGATCGGCTATCGCGGCTTCGAACTCGGCAACAAGTTTCCGAGGGAACCGGAAGCCCTGCGCAAGGTGTTGGCGCAATACCGCGTGGAACTGGTGTCGGGCTGGTATTCCGGCGAACTGGCACGCCGCTCCGTCGAGCAGGAGATCCAGGCCGTCGGCCCGCATCTGCAATTGCTGGCGAAGAACGCCGCGAACGTGATGGTCTACGGCGAAGTCGCCGATTCGATCCAGGGCAGACAGGCGGTTCCGCTATCGCGGCGCCCGCAGTTCGCCGGCGACGCGCAATGGCGCGAGTATGCGAAAAAGCTCGACGCTTTCGCCCGTTACACGTTGTCGCAAGGTGTTCGCCTCGCCTATCACCACCACATGGGTGCCTACGTCGAAACCGTCGAGGACGTCGACCGCCTCATGTCGCTGACCAGTCCCGATGTCGGCCTGCTGTTCGACAGCGGCCACATCACCTTCGCCGGCGGCGACGCGGTCGACACGTTGAAACGACACATCGCGCGGGTCTGCCACGTTCACTGCAAGGACGTGCGCCCCGGCGTGGCGCGCGCGGCGCGCAGGCAGGACTGGAGCTTCCTGGATTCCGTCTTGAAAGGCGTGTTCACCGTTCCCGGCGACGGTCATATCGATTTCAAGTCGCTGTTGAAGCTGCTGCACGACCACGGCTATCGCGGCTGGCTGGTGGTCGAAGCCGAGCAGGATCCGGCGCGCGCGCCGAGCTATCAGTACGCGCAGATGGGTTTCCGCCACCTGTCCGAACTCAAGCGTGCGCTGGAGCGCTGAAAAAAAACGGCCACCGCTTTTGCGGTGGCCGCCTGATGCCGAAGCTCGCGATTACTTGGCGATGCAGGTCGCCGCGGTTTCCGGCTCGCACACATCCAGGCCGGTGTAGATCGGATCGGCGACTTTCTTCTTCTCCTTGAGGTCCTTCAGGATGCTCATCGCCTTGTAGCCCATGTCGAACGGGCGCTGGCCGACCTGGCCATGGCTGTACCCGGCCTTCATCAAGTCCATCTGCACCGGCAGCGTATCGGCCACCACGAGGATGGTCTTCTTGCTCTTGATGCGGTCCATGTTCTTTTCCACCGCCTGCCGGTAGGCCTGCGGCACGAACTGCGGGAATCCGCCGGTCGGCACGAAAGCCGTGAGGTCGGGATACTTGGCCAGGATTTCGCCGAGCTGCTTCACCGACAGCGGGAAATCGTCGTTGGTGTACAGCGGGCAGCCATCCACTTCCTTCCAGCCGTTCTGTCCGGTCAGGCGGTCTCCGGGCGGCGGCGTGTTGCTGACTTTTCCGACGATGGTGTCGCGGATGCCTTTCATGCGCTCGTTATGGTTCGCCGCCGCGGGGCCACCGGACTGGATGCAAATGGTGCCGCCCTTGGGCTTGAGCTTCATCGCGATCTTCGCCAGGTTCACGCCGATGTCGTAATTCTTGGTGCCGACATAGGCGGCGCGCAGTCCCTTGTCCTTGTCCAGCAGGTCGGAGTCCCAGGTAATCACCGGGATGCCGGCCGTTTTGGCGCGCTCCAGCGCCTTGGCCATCGCCGGCGCGTTGGAAGGCGCCACCGCGATGCCGTCGACCTTCTTGGTGATCAGATCCTGCACGACCTGGACCTGCTCTTCGCCGCCGCCGTGCTCGCCCGGGCCGATGTACATGCACTCGACCTTGCCGGCCATTTCCTTCTCGGCCTTCTTGCAGCCGTCGCGCGCCTGGTCGAAGAACGGGTTGTTCATGTTTTTCGGAACCAGCGCGAACACCAGCTTGCCATCCGCCGCACCGGCGAGACCCGGCAGGCCGAACAGCCCCGCCATTGCCGCCACAATCAACGTCTTTTTCATCAGTTCCTCCTCATGTCGTTATCGGCCCGGGCTATCACCCCGAGCGCATCCCACGTAATTTACTCAACAACACAGCAAACACAATGAACAGACCTACGAACGTACCTTCCCAGTTTGCATCCACACCGGCCAGAAGCAAACTGTTCCGGATCACTTCGATCAGGGCCGCACCGATGAATGCGCCGTAAGCACCTCCGGCCCCGCCCATCAGATCCGCGCCGCCGATCACCGACGACGCTATCACGCGCAATTCGTAACCCGTGCCCATGGCGTTGATCGCCGCGCCCTGCCAGCCGACCAGCAAAACCGCCGAGATTCCCGCCATCAGCGCGGAGAGCATGTACACCGACAGCTTCATGCGGTTCACCGGCACCCCGGTCAGCCGCGCGGCATTCTCGTTGCCGCCAAGCGCGAACACCCAGCGCCCCCATGTCGTGTAGCGGAACACGATCATGAACACGACGATCAGCACGATCAGCAGGATGAACGGATTGGCGAAGCCGTAAATCGTGCCGCCGCCGAGCTCGAAGAACAGTTTCTCGTCCGGACCGAACTCGTAAATCATGTGGTTCTCTGACAGCACCTGGGCCAGGCTGCGCGCGATGCCGAACATGCCCAGCGTGACGATGAAGGACGACAGCCGCACGTAGGCGATCAGGATGCCGTTGACCAGGCCGCAAAACAGCGCGGTCAGCAGGCCGGCAACGATCCCGGCCAACAAGGAATGTCCGGCATTGAGTACCAGTCCGGTCACGATGCCCGACAGTCCGACGATGGAGCCGACCGAAAGATCGATGCCGCCGGTGATGATGACGGCGGTCATGCCCATCGCGATGATGCCTATGAACGCGAAGTTGCGCGTGACATTGAAGAAGTTGTCCTCGGTGAAGAAGACGTCCGACACCTGCGACATCACCAGGCAGATCAGCGCGAGCGCGATCGTCACCCAGAAGGGCTGGCTGCCGACCATCTGCCGCAGCGGGCCCTTCTCCCTCTTTTGCGCGATTTCTTCCAGCGCGACACTCATCGGCGTCCTCGGCGTCAGGCAGTTTCGATGGCACCGGTGATCAGGCCGGTGACTTCCTCCGGGGAAGTCTGCTTGATCGGCTTGTCGGCGACGACTTTGCCACGGCGCATCACCGAGACGTGGTCGCATACCGCGAACACGTCCGGCATGCGATGGCTGATCAGGATGACGGCGACGTTCTGGTCGCGCAGCCGTCGTATCAGATCCAGCACCTCGGCGACCTGGCGCACGCTGATCGCCGCGGTCGGCTCGTCCATCAACACGATGTCCGGATTCGACAGCCGCGTGCGTGCGATCGCCACGGCCTGGCGCTGGCCGCCGGACATTTGTTTGACCAGGTCGCGCGGGCGCGTCTCCGATTTCAGCTCGGCGAAGTGGCGCGCGGCTTCGCGGAACATGGCCGCATAGTGGATGAAGCTGAACGGGCCGATCTTGCGCTTGGCCTCGCGGCCGAGGAAAACGTTCTCCGCCGCAGTGAGGTTGTCGCACAGCGCGAGGTCCTGGTAAACGACCTCTATGCCTTTCCTGCGCGCGTCGACCGGGTTGTGAAATTCGACTTTCGCGCCCTTCAGCCAGATCTCCCCGCTCGAAGGCAGGAAGTTGCCGGCCATGATCTTGATGAGCGTGGATTTGCCGGCGCCGTTGTCGCCCATCAGACCGAGCACCTCGCCGGCGTCGATCTTCAGATCGACTTCGGTCAGCGCCTGGATGGCGCCGAAATTCTTGGAAATCCCACGCAGCTCGAACAGGCGCACGGTTCTCCTCTCAGGCGGGCCGGACGATGCCTTTTTTCAGGATCAGATTGCCGTAGAGCCGGCGCTCGCCCGTGGCGACCACCGCGAAACAATTCCTTACCCGCTCGTAGAACGCAAAGCGCTCGATGCCTTCGAGTTTCGCAATCTTCGGTTCGTGTTTGCGCAATAGCGAACGGAACTCGTCGAAGATCGGCATCTGGCCGTTCGGATTATCCACCACCTGCATGTGGAAGGCGGCGCACGGGACGAACTCGTCCAGCGGCATGAGGGAGAGCACCGCGGCTGCCACGGCCGTCACCTGCGAACCATCGGCGCGGATCACCGGCCGCCCGCTCGACACTGCGGGATAGTTGGCATCGACGATCGCCAGTTCGTCGCCATGCCCCATCGCCCGCAGCGTGGACAGCAATTCCGGCGACAACAGCGGATCGATGTTCTTCAGCATCGCAGCAGTTCCTCCAGATTTTTTGTTCTGAGTGCGCCGGCTAGCATCGCCCAGTTGCCCGCCCCGGAGCAAGCGCATTTTCAGGTTGCGCTGCAAAAAAACCGGCACGGGGACGCACAACCTTGCGTGCTAACATCCTCCGGCATTGGCTCACGGAGGGGACGCATGGAGCTGGATCGCAAAACCCTGGGCCGCTCGAGACTGAAACTCTCAGTACTCGGATTCGGCGGCACCGGCCTTGGCAACATGTATGTTGCCATGTCCGAGCGAAGCGTGATCGATACCCTGTCCGCGGCATACGCCGCCGGGATGCGCTACTACGACACCGCGCCATTGTACGGACACGGCCTGTCCGAACTGCGGTTGGGCGGCGGCCTGCGCATGTTCGCGGATACTGGCGTCATCGTGTCCTCCAAGGTGGGCTGGCGCCTGCGGCCGGCATTCGGCAAGCCGACCGGGGCCGGCTTGTTCCGCGACATCGTCGCCTTTGCGCGCTTCAGCGACTACAGCTACGACGGCGCCATGCGCTCGTTCGAGGACAGCCTGAACCGCCTCGGCACGGACCGCCTCGACATCCTGCTGATCCACGACGTCGATCGCCGCAACCAGGGCGAACGGTTTCCGGAAGTGTTCAGGGAGGCAATGGCGGGCGCCTACAAGGCCGTGCTGTCACTGCGCGAACAGGGCGTGGTCAAGGCGATCGGCTGCGGACTGAACGAATGGGAGGCGTGCCAGGCGTTCGCCGAGGCCGGCGACTTCGATTGCTTCCTGCTGGCGGGCCGCTATACGCTGCTCGAACAGGAATCGCTGAAATCCTTTTTGCCGCTGTGCGAGAAGCGCGGCATCGGCATCGTTCTCGGCGGGCCTTACAACTCCGGCATCCTCGCCAGCGGAGCGGTGAAAAACGCCTGGTTCAATTACGCGCCCGCGCCGGCGGACGTGCTGACGAAAGTCGCCGCGATCGAAAAAATCTGCGCGGCTCACGGCGTGGCGCTGAAGGCCGCCGCCCTGCAGTTCCCGCTGCATCATTCCTGCGTCGCCAGCGTCATTCCCGGCACCAGCAACGCAGCCGAACTGAACGAGAACCTGCGCATGCTGCGCACCCCGGTTCCCGCGGAACTCTGGCGCGAACTGAAATCGGCGGGCTTGATGGACGCGCAGGCGCCGACACCGTGATCGAATAGAAGCCGTGATCGATGCCCATCATCACCTGTGGAAACTGTCCCGCGCCGACTACGGCTGGATCGGCGACGGCAGCAATCCCGCCGTGACACCGATCGAGCGGGACTACCTGGTCGAGGACTACCGCGCGCTCGCCGCCGCAAACGGCATCGCCGGCAGTGTTGTCGTGCAAGCAGCGCAGACCGTGACTGAGACGCGCTGGCTGCTCGGCCAGGCGCGCGCCAGCGGCGGATTGATCAAGGGTGTGGTCGGCTGGATCGACATGGCGGCGGCGAACGCGCCCGACGTATTGCACGATCTGGCGCAGGATCCGCTCCTGCGCAGCATCCGTCCGATGCTGCAGGAAATCGCCGACGTCGAGTGGGTGTTGCAGCCGAAGCTCGCACCGGCGTTGCGTATCGTCATCGAGCAAGACCTGTCGTTCGATCTGTTGGTGCGGCCGCCGCATCTCAAGGCCGTGCTCGCGCTGCTCTTGCGTCATCCGGATCTGCGTGCCATCGTCGATCATGGGGCCAAACCGGATATCGCCGGCGGAATGTGGCAACCCTGGGCCGACGAAATGCGCCGCATCGCGCGCGAAACCCAGGCGTACTGCAAGCTTTCCGGTCTCGTGACCGAAGCCCGCCCGGGATGGAAGCCCGACGACCTGCGTCGCTATGCTGAACACCTGGTCGAATGTTTCGGCGTGGAGCGCATCGTATGGGGCAGCGACTGGCCGGTCATGCTGGTCAACGCGGATTACCCCGGCTGGCTGGCGGCGGCGAAGCAATTCATCGCTTCGCACTCCGCCGCCGATCAAATGGCGGTCATGAACGACAACGCGATTCGCTTCTATCGACTGCCGATGAGGCCAGCATGAAAACAAAGTCGGTCATCAGCATCTCTGCGGGAGCGTTGCACCTCGACATCGCGCCCGGGATCGGCGGCTCCATTGCGCGCTTCTACAGCAAGGAGAAAAATCAGACCGTCGAGTGGATGCGGCCCGCCAGCCCCGAGGGACTCGCCGAGGGCAATCCGCAGATGATGGCGAGCTTTCCGCTGGTGCCGTTCAGCGGCCGCGTGCGCGACGGGCGCTTCGTTTTCGCCGGACGCCACATCTCGCTGCCGCGCAACTTCGGCAGCTCGCCGCACGCCATCCACGGCAACGCCTGGAAGCTTCCCTGGAGGATCACCGGCCACGATGCCGCTTCCGCGAGCATCGTGCTGGAGCATGAACGCGGAGACTGGCCGTTCGCCTATCGTGCCGAGCAGCACTTCGCGCTGACGCCGCGCAGCCTCGCGGTGGAACTCCTCGTCAGCAATACGGACACGCTGGCGATGCCGCTGGGTATCGGCCAGCACCCCTACTTTCCCTACACCCCTGGCATGACGTTGCACGCGGAGGTTTCGCAGATGTGGGAAGTGGATAACGACATGCCGGTCCGGCTCACCCGCAACGAGACGGTCGAGTCGCTTGCGCGCGAACTGAAAATGGCGTCGGTGACGCTCGACAACAACTTCATCGGCTGGAAGCACGTGGCCACGATGCGCTGGCCGGAGACGGGACGGCGCCTGCGCATGACCGCCGAATCGCCGTTGTCCTACCTGGTGGTTTTCACCCCGCCCTCGCGCGAGTTCCTGTGCGTCGAACCGGTCAGCAATACGGTGGACTGGCTCAACCTCGGGCATCTCGGCTCCGCGCAGATTGGCGGTATGGTGCTATCGCCTGGCGCAACATTCACGGGCCGTTGCCGCTTCGAACCCGACTTCGGCGCCTAGCCGTGGAATTGCCGTGTCGGCAATCCGGTGCAGCCGGGTTCGACCTCGAACAACGATCCGGCCAGCGGTTCGGAGGCAAGTTGCTCTTTGCTCAGACCGATCGAGGCGGACGTCACGAACAGACGGTCGAGCTTATCGCCTGCGAATACGCAACTGGTTATCTGGGATGCCGGCAAGTAAATGGACCGATCGAAGCTGCCGTCGGGTCGGAAGCGGCTGACACGCGAGCCGCCCCAGTGCGCGACCCACAAATGATCTTCCGCATCGGTGGTCATGCCGTCGGGGTAGCCATGGCCGGTCTCGAACTGCAGAAACAACCGCTTGTTCGAGATCGCGCCCTCGACACTCACATCGAAAACATAAATGCGCCGAAGCGCGCTGTCGGTGTGGAACATCCGGCTGCTGTCGACGTTGAATGCCGGGCCGTTGGTGACGCGATAACCGCTGTCGATTGTCTGCCAGCGCAAATCCGCAGCAAGCCGGTAGAGGCTCCCCGATGCCGCGACTTCTTCGTCGTCCATGGAGCCGGCCCAGATCCTGCCCTGCAGGTCGGCCTTGGCATCGTTCAGGCGATTGCCGGGATGGCCGGCATCCGGATTGCCGATCGGCGTGATAGTTACCGGATCGAGCGTGAGGAACGCGAAGCCCGACTTGAACCCGGCGACGAAGCCCGGCCGATCGCTGCGCTCGACGACCCAACCGATGCGCTCCGGCATCGGCCAGCTTTTTTTCGACTCGTCCGCCAGTGCAAGGCGATGCAGAAGCTGGCCCTTGATGTCGACCCAGTACACCGCCTTATCGCGAGCCGACCACATCGGCCCTTCGCCGAGCAGCGCACCAGCAGGCCAGATACAACGGGGTCTCGTTTCGGTCACGGCGTTGACCTTAACATCAGGGGCTAGGGAATAGGGGTTAGCGGCTAGTGGTGGAGCTTCGCGCCTTTTTGCTTCTCTCTAGTCTCTAGCCACTAGTCCCTAGCCCCTATCTTACGTCCACCCCGCATCGACCACGAAGTTCTGCGACGTAATCATCTTCGCGTCGTCCGACGCGAGGAACAGCACCATGTTGGCGAGGTCTTCGGGCTGCAGCCGGCCTTTCAGGCATTGCAATTGGTCCAACTGTTTCTCGCCTTCCGGCGTCACCCACATCTTGAGCTGGCGCTCGGTCATGACCCAGCCGGGAGAGACGGTATTTGCGCGGATGTTGAACGGTCCGAGGTCACGCGCCAGTCCGCGTGTCAGGCCGTGGATGGCAGCCTTGCTGGTCGTATAGGCCGGCATGCCGCCGGTCGCCGTCATCCAGGAGATCGAACCGAAATTGATGATCGAGCCGCCGCCCAGGTGCTTCATCTGATCGACGACGGCTTGCGACGCAAAGAACTGATGGCGCAGGTTGACCGCAATGCGCTCGTCCCAGAATTCGACCGTCACGCTCTCGATCGAGTGGCGATCGTCGTGAGCGGCATTGTTGACCAGGATGCCGATGTCGCCGAACTCTGACCGCACCGTTCTAATTGTCGTGCGCAGTTGCTCGATGTCGCGGACATCGCAGCGGATAAATCGCGGCGCCGGTCCGGTGCCTTTGAGTTTCTGAACGAGCGCGCTACTTGCCGTCTCGTCGATATCGACGAAGCCCACCTTCGCACCCTGGCGCACGAAACCTTCCACGATCGATGCACCGATTCCGGAGCCTCCCCCGGTGATGAAAACGACCTTGTCCTTGAGGCTGGGATAAATGGCGAGATTATCTTTCATGACTTTTCTATCGTATTTATATATGGAAGGACTAGTAAAGGGTCAGTATATCGAGGGAAAAGAATGAAATAGCGACGAATCTTCTAACGCGGTACTTTTTGAATTTCTTCATGGACCAAATCGCGCACAATTTGTTTGACGTCTAGACGTCTTTAGCTATAGGATGACTAAATTACACTATATAGAAACCAGGTCAGCACAATGAAACGCCGCCCGGGGGAAGTTAGGGACGCAATAGTGGAGGTGCTATCCGCCCGCGCTGGCGGAGCGTCGCTTAGCGATATTCAAGTGGGTGTTTCGGAAAGACTTGGTCCCGTCTCCTCTTCGTCTATTAGGTCTTATCTGCAACTGAATACTCCTCGATTGTTCACGAGAATGGATCGCGCGCAGTACTCGCTCAATCTTTATGACGACCAGCGCTCGGAAAAAAAAGAAATCAAGGCATTAAAAAAAACACTGAGCACGTTCGAATACGAAAAAACGATCATGATTCATTCCGATTGTTGCGATTGGCTGTCTTCATGCAACAGGAACAGCATTCACGCCGTTGTTACAGATCCCCCATATGGGTTAGTTGAATACTCCTCGGAACAGCAAGAAAAGCTACGAAACGGAAAGGGTGGAATTTGGCGGATTCCTCCGTCGTTTGACGGCAATAAGCGTTCGCCGTTGCCAAGATTTACCGTGTTAACCGCGACTGACCTAAAAGCTCTTGATGATTTTTTCTTCAAGTGGGCGCGGCTTCTGTCCCCAGCACTAGTACCGGGCGCAAATGTTGTCGTTGCCAGCAATCCTCTCTTATCTCACGTTGTTTCCAATTCTTTGGCGCGTGCAGGCCTGGAGCGCCGCGGAGAAATCGTCCGCCTAGTCATGACAATGCGGGGGGGCGATCGTCCTAAGGCTGCTCACGAAGAATTTCCTGAGATAAGTGTAATGCCTCGATCAATGTGGGAACCATGGCTCGTCTTTCGAAAACCACTCGAAGGCCGCGCGCAAGACAATTTAAGGAAATGGGGAACGGGCGGTTTTCGCAGACCATCCACGGATAGGCCTTTCGGAGATGTGATCTCCTCCTCACCAACGAGAACAAGCGAGAGAGCCTTAGCTTCGCATCCCAGCCTAAAACCACAAGCATTCTTGCGCCAGTTAGTTAGGGGAGTCCTTCCTATGGGAAAAGGAATTATCCTAGATCCATTTGCAGGGTCAGGGTCGACTCTGGCCGCAGCATCAGTATTTGGATATCAATGCATTGGGATCGAGAAAGACCCGCACTATTTTGAACTTGGTCGCAAAGCCATTCCCAATTTGGCAAAACTGAGAGTGTCGAGCGACTAGGGACCGCGCTGGTTCCGTCTCGTTGTCCACCTGATAAACGAATACACACATCAACATGCCTGAAAGAACTCCAGACGTAATTACGGACTGTATGTCCCAGTCAAATTGCCGCCCTTCGACCCTGCTGCAATTAGACAGTGTAGACAAACCACGAATGACACATCTTCACTTCACCGAGATCAACCACGCAATAATATCGTCCTTCTCCTGCGTGCTGCACTCGCGCCCGATCACCATCTCGCAGTTCGGCTTCAGGAACTCCTCGACATGCTCGAAGTTGGTCAGACGCCTGGGATTCGCGGACGGCGCGAGCGGCGGGATCTTGCGCAGCTTGGCGTCCTTGGGATGGGGATGCTCGGAATCGTTGATGACGTGGCACTGGCGGCACAGCACCTTGGACTTGTGCGCGATGATCTCGTCACGCGGATCAGCCATGTGGCAGGAAGCGCAGTTGATCGCACCGACAACCGGCAGCACCCGCTTCTGAAGATACAGTTCGTGGCCGTGCTCTGCGGAAAAACCGGCGAAGGCCGGATCTTCCTGTTGCGCCAGCTCGGCGTAACGTTCCAGGATCTGGTCAGGCGTGTCGGCGAGCAAAGGTGCCGAACACAGAGAAAGTGCGACGACTGCCGCGAACCGCTTCATCTTGCCCCTCCCCCGAGAGATTGAGAAGCCTTCTTTTCGGCCATTATGCGGCTGGGCCGAGCGAGTAGCTAGGGGCTAGTGGCTCTAGTGGCTCTAGTGGCTCTAGTGGCTAGAAAGTCTAGCCGCAGTGCATGATCGCTACTCAGTCCTCAGTGCTGCCTTCCCCCTCTTTTCCTCTCCTTCTTCGTTGCTCCGCAGCTTGACGCTGGCATGAGCACGGCGCTTAAATGCCGTCCATGTCGAGGCACATCATCCAAATCGGCATCCGCAAGCTGCGCATCTGGCCGGAGAAGCAGGCCCTGCTTGCGCTCGACGAACCCACCGTCAAGGTCACCCGCTTCGAAGACGCGGAGTATTACCATCCCGGCCTCAAGCGGCGCGTGCTGGAACTACTGCAGGATTCCAAATTTCGCGACTTCTATTTCCACGGCGGCTGCGGCACGAAGATACGCCGCGTCGCCGATTGGGCGCGGCCGGAAGCGGAGTTGATTCAAGAACGCGCCGTCGCGCTGTTCAGGCAGGTGTATCCGAACGACAACGCGGTGATCGACGATAGTTGGGCAAGCGTGTACGAAAAAGGCGACTACTGCATGCCACACAGCCATCATCGGTCGGTGGCAAGCGTGCTCTATGTGCTCGACCTGGGCGACCAGGATCCGGCCGACAATACAGGCGGTAAGTTCTGCTTCGCCGATCCGCGCATCGCGGCTTGCTGCCAGGTCGAACCGGGGCGCATGACGCAGTTGCTGGTGCCGACGCTGCACGAGGGAACGATGATGCTGTTTCCGAGCGAGTGGGTGCATCTGGTGACGCCTTACGCCGGCATCCGGCCGCGCATCACAATTTCCTGGAACATCCACACGCGAGTTCTCGCGGGAAAGCCGCAGGATTCGTTCAAGTAAGGCCGTGCAAGGAAAGGGTACGAGCTGGAAGAATCCAGCCGCAACGCGCGGTTACGACTCAGTACCCCTCAAGGGGGTATTGAAAAGAATCCTCAGCGCTTAGTGCCGCTTCATTTTCTTCCACACAATCGCATCCAGCGACAGCTTGCCCGATCCATGCAGCAGCACGACCAGGATCAGCACGCCCCAGTAGACGTGTTGCGCAAGCGCGGGCAAAGAACCTTTTTACCTCAGTCCTGCCTTTCTTATTGCGGCCACTTCCTGTGCAGTTCCGCTACTTGCTCGGGCGACAGGATTTTGAGCCGGCTGCCCCTCAGCAGCAGGTACAGCCTGGCGGTTTCTTCCAGTTCCTCGGTCGCATAGACGGCGCTTTCGAGATCCTTGCCGGCCACGATGGGGCCGTGATTGGCAAGCAAAATCGCGTGGTGTTTCCCCGCCACTTCCTTCACCGCATTGGCCAGCGTCATGTCGCCCGGTGCGTAGTAAGGCAGCAGCACCAGGTTGCCGATCTTCATGACGTAGTAAGCAGTGATCGGCGGGATGGGCTGCTTCGGATCGACGTCAGCGAGACAGGATACGGCGACCGAATGGGTTGAATGCAGATGCACGATCGCGCCTGCCGTCGGACGCTGCCCGTACACGGAAAGATGCAGGAAGGATTCCTTGGTCTGCTTCGCGCCGGATAGCAGGTTTCCCTTGTCGTCCACCTTCGACAGCATTGCCGGATCGAGCCGGCCCAGGCTGGAATTGGTCGGCGTCATCAGCCAGCCGTCGTCGAGGCGCACGCTGATGTTGCCGGAGCTGCCGACCGTGAGCCCGCGGTCGAACATCGACTTGCCGAAGAGGCAGATCTCTTCCCTGAGTTTCGATTCGTTCATAGATAAGAACTGGATAAGTTAAATCTCACCACGAAGGCACGAAGAGCACGAAGTGACACAAAGAGAAACAAAAACTCCATTTCACATAACCGATATTGTGAACATCGTTTCGGTCTTTTCTTTCCTCGCATCTCTTCGTGAGCCTTCGTGTTCTTCGTGACTTCGTGGTGCGCATTTGATCGGCTGGATTGCCGTCAGAACTACATTGGTTGAAGCTTGAAAGCCTTGGTGAAGAAATCCTGGGCGCCGAAGTTGCCGGACTTGAGCGCCAGCGCCAGCGACGGTTCGCCGATCGAGAACGTCCACGGCACGCCCGGATCGATTTCCGGCCCGATGACCAGCCCTTCGACGCCGAGCGCGCCGACTACCGCACCGGAAGTTTCACCGCCGGCGACCAACAACCTGCGCGTGCCGTTGGCAACCAGTCCCTTCGCGATCTTGCCGAACGTTTCCTCCACCATCGAGCCGGCATGTTCGCGGCCGAGTTTATCCTGCACGGCTTTCACCTGCTCCGGGGTGGCGGTGGAGTAAATCAGGATCGGTTTTTCCGAGAGCCGCTTCGATGCCCAGTCGGTCGCCTCCCGCGCGACGTCGCGCCCGGAGGCGATCGCCATCGGTTCCAGTTCGTAGGCTTCGTGATCTTTTTTCATCAGTGCGACCTGGCCTTGCGTGGCGACCGAGCACGAGCCCGCAATCACGACTGTCGGGCCGGTCACTTTCGGCAGCGTCGCACGCTGACCGCTTTTCATCAGGCCCTGACGGATGAAATTGGCCGGCAGGCCCATCGCCATGCCGGAGCCGCCGGTAACCAGTCTTATGTCCGCGCAGGCTTCGCCGAGCGTCATCAGGTGATCATCGGTGATGGAGTCGAGCACGGCGTGGCGGATGCCCTGCTTGCGCAGATCGTCGAACGCGCTGCGAATCGCCGCCGCGCCTTTGACAACGGTCGAGTACTGCACCAGCCCGACCTTGTGTCTGGTCTGCCGCTGCAGAACGCGCACCAGGGACGGATCGGTCATCGGAGTCAGCGGATGGTGGCGCATGCCGGATTCGGACAGCAACTCGTCACCGACGAAAAGATAGCCTTTGTACACCGTGCGCTTGTTGGTCGGGAAAGACGGGTTGAACACCGTAAAGTCGGCGCCGATCGCATCCAGTATCGCTTCGGCCACCGGGCCGATATTGCCCTTGTCGGTGGAATCGAAAGTCGAGCAATACTTGAAGTAGAGCTGCCTCGCGCCCTGCTGTCGCAACCAGTCCAGGGCGGCGAGCGACATCGTGACCGCCTCGGCGGCGGGATTGCTGCGCGACTTGAGCGCGACAATGATGCAATCGGCCTCGGGTACTTTCAGGCCCTTGCGTGGCACGCCGAGCAACTGGACGGTGCGCATGCCGGCCTTGACGAGCGTGTTGGCCAGATCGGTAGCGCCAGTGAAATCGTCGGCGACGCAGCCGAGCAGAATGCTCATGCCATCGCTCCCGGCTGAATAAAATCGGTCACGAAATCTCCTCCCATCAGGCTGGTTGGTTGTTTGGGCATAATGGTACCGAAAGCCGGGCCCGAAAGCCCGCTGCCGGGCCCACCGCCATGCTCGAAGTCATTGGAATAGACCATATCTACATCTCGGTGAGCGATCTCGCCCGGGCCGAAACCTTTTACGACCAGGTCATGTCGATCCTGGGGTTCAGGAAGAACTCGTTTACGCTCGACGGCGCCCTTCACATCCAGTATTTCAACCGGCACTTCGGTTACGTCCTGCGTCCGGCCAAATGCAAATCTCCCTACGATCCGTATGCCCCGGGGTTACATCACCTCTGCTTTCGTGTCGACGATGCGGCGGACGTGGATGAAGCAGCCAGTAAGCTGCGAGCAGCGGGGATCGATGCATCCGGATCCAGGCTCTACCCGGAATACGCACCGGACTATCATGCGACCTTTTTCAACGATCCGGATGGCTTGCGATTGGAAGTGACCAACTTCCGGGCTGAGCGCAGGCAACGGCACGACGAATGGGACAATCTGGCCTGAAGCCACGGGCCGCCTCAGCTCTTGGCTTTCCAGTGCGGGGGGTAGGTCTTGTCGTAGTATGGCAGTGCTTCGACGCGCTTCATCCACGCCGCGATTTTCGGTCCGATCGCACTGCTTACGTTCAGATCCGTTTTTTTCTTTTCCATGCGCAGGCACAGCGCGATGATCGGATAGAGCGTGAAATCCGCCGCAGATAATTCGCCGGCGAACCAGCCGCCGCCCAGATAACCTTCGAACGTGTCCAGTTCCTTGAGGAAAGTTTCGCGGCCCGCCGCTATTTCCTGCAGGTCCCATTTTTCCTGCTTGGTGAACAGGACTTGATCAACCAGCCGTTCCAGCGCGTGCGCAAGATACTCATCGGCCTCGCGCACCAGCCGGCGAATGACGGCGCGCTGCCCGACGCTGCCGGGAAAAAGCCTTTTACCGGCTGAGTATTGCTCGTCCAGGTATTCGACGATTGCCGCCGACTCATAGAGAGAGAAATCGCCATCGGCGATCGTCGGCACCTTGTGCCGCGGATTCATCGCCAGATATTCCGGCTTGGTGAGATCGCCGGCGGAGAAGGAAATCATCTTGAGTTCGTAGGCAATCGCCTTATGCTCCAGCGCGAGCCACACGCGCCATGCGTAGGGGGATCCGGAGCCGTAGTAGAAGGTCAGCGCCATGGTGTTTCCGTGATTAGTGGTCAGTGATAGGTGACTGGTGAAAGCCCGGTCCGGGCAGCGCGTACAATTTTGCCCTTGGCCCACATTACGTCAATTTTGCATCCAGATGGACCCGATCGTCATCCAGGCAATGGGCAAATGGCCGGACGTTCCGAACGTCTACGGATGGCTTGAGCTCGATCGTCGGGGGAGCTGGCTGATCAAGGGCGATCGCATTGCCAATGCGGGCGTAACGGCATTCATCGGGCGCAACTACGCCGCCGATAAACGGGGCCGCTGGTTCTTCCAGAACGGCCCGCAGCGGGTCTTCGTTACGCTTGAATACACGCCGTTCGTCGTCAACACCGCAAGCGACGCATCCACGGCGTTTGAAACGCATATCGGACAGCCTATCGGAAAAGTCTCGGGCGCCTGGATCGACGAAACCGGCTCGCTGCTGCTGCGCTGGGGAACGGGGCTGGGGGTTATGAACGATCGCGATCTGGCGATGGTGTCGGGCTTATTCACCGACCTGCACGGCAAACCGATCAGCGACGCCGTGCTGGCGCGGGCTTTCGACGCCGAAGCACGCCGTCACGCGACCGGTGTATACGTCGACTACGCCGGCAGCCGGGTGCCGATCGGCCGCATCCAGGCCGGCGAAGTCGCGCAGAAATTCGGCTTCGACCCGACACCGAGGCCAGCCGAAGGCGAACCCGAATGCTGACTAGCTGGCCAAGGGCCAGCGATAGGAGCGTTGACGCAGAGGACGCAGAGGACGCAGAGGAAAGGCAAGAAAGGTCGCAGAGAAAATCGGATTGATCGGAATTTAAAGGAGTAGGTGTTTTTGGTGCGGCTGGCCATTCATCCGCGTGCAGGCATCAGATCGCCCATTGGCTCCACCTCCCGGTTTCGTTCTTGTTTTTCCTCCGCGTCCTCTGCGTTCCTCCGCGCCCTCTGCGTCAACGCTTCTGATGCCGGCCTTGGGTCGGCTAGCCTTTCACCCGTTTCGCGGTAAACGACTCTTCGACGTGGTCGCGGAAATAGCTGACGATCGAAGGCGCGCTCATCAATCGGCGGTGGACCTCCGCGGAAACGCCCGAATACTGGTTGACCCGGCCGTCATTGAATTCCACCTCGAGCACGCGATTGCGTTCGTCGTAGCCGACCGACCGGATCGAACTGGAGCTGACTTTTTTTCTATCCATGCATCCTCCCCGGCTATCTTTTTTGCTAGAGGATATACACGGCGAGCAGCAACAGCGCATAGCCGGCAATCAGCAACCACTCGTGGTAGTGGTTGACCAGGCCGAGCGCGGCGCCGACATAAGGAAAGTGCCCGAGCGGCACGAACACCCCGATCAGCGCGAGGACGAAAATCACGAGGCAAAGCAAACCGGTTTTACGACTGGGTGCTTTCATGTTTTTTCCCGTTCGTCATCTCACTTCGATGTCGCAACTCGGGCGGCGTCTCGCTGCCGCAATGACAAAGCGGCGTACATGTCACGCCGCCTTGCCCATTTTTTTCGATGATTCTTGCATCATCCCGACGCGATCCGGGTGCCCGTCCGAACCACTTATCCGCCGGGATTTTCCTCGATTTTTGAAGTGCTTAGCGTTCAGCTTTCAATAGGAAAGAAAAATCCCTCTCGTCCCGTTCGGGACAAGAAGTGAGTGTTAGGAACTTACCCCGCCTCCCGTCTCTTGATCGGCGAGGGTTGGCCTTCTAAATCCTAACTGAACCGCACCTTCACAGGTGCAGGTCTTATGTGTACTGCAAATCCCAAAGCTCGCGGCTCAGTGCCTGGTATCCGTCGCGGATGCAGATTGCCCGCGAGCATATGGGAAGCTTAGTTAGGCCGGTTGCCGGCTACCGGAAACGGCCAGGCCGCCGGTGCGGAAACGGGCTTCGGTGCCGCCGGCGCTGCCGTAGCAGCGGGCTTGGCGGCAGGCTTCTTCTTGGAGGCCTTCTTCGCCTTCTTTTTGGCGGGCTTCTTCGCCGCCTTCTTTGCCTTCTTTTTAGCGGGCTTCTTCGCCTTTTTCTTTGCGGCCTTTTTCTTGGCCGGGCGCTTAGCAGCCTTTTTTGCGGGCTTCTTCGCAGCCTTCTTCGCCGGCTTCCGCGCTACCTTCTTCGCAGCCTTTTTGGCGGGCTTCTTCTTCGCGGCCTTTTTGGCGGGCTTCTTCTTCGCTGCTACTTTCTTAGCGGGTTTCTTCATTGCCTTTTTCTTTGCTGCCATTTCTGTATCTCCTAATGAAAGTTAAACAAAGGGCACTACCAGCACTTCAAAGAAGGATTCTTCTCCGTGCCAACCGCCAATGCCCGAACCCGCGCCATGCAAGCCGCATGTCCGGTCATCAGGCAGTTCTGCTGGCCGTGTACCTGACTTCCGGTACACAGCGCGATTCTTGAGGGAACAAGGAATAGCGGCCGAAGAGAAGAAAACTTCATCGTCGGCCAGGGACCAAAAACGAAAGGGAAATGAAACCTTGGGCCGGGGGCTCATGGCTCCCAGCCTGGCGCCGCGACCTGCAGCAGATCGGCACGCGTTTCGTGATGAATAAAGTACAGCTTTGCCCGATTTACCCATTCAGCCTGTCAAATGCGCCGCCCCTGATACAGGTCGATGACGACGCGGGTGTCACAGAAATCTTTTCGGCCCCGAAGATCAATCCCAATTCAGGGCTCCGCCCGTCTGATACTCGATCACACGGGTCTCGAAGAAGTTTTTCTCTTTTTTCAGATCGACCATTTCCGACATCCACGGGAAGGGATTATTCGCCCCGGGGAAGAGCGGATCAAGGCCAATCTGTTGCGCGCGGCGATTGGCCACGAAGCGCAGGTATTCCTTGAACATCGGTGCGTTCAGGCCAAGCACGCCGCGCGGCATGGTGTCCTCGGCATAACGGTATTCGAGTTCGACGCCTTTCTGGATCAGGCCGCGGATTTCCTCGCGGAATTCCGGCGTCCACAGGTGCGGATTCTCCATCTTGATCTGGTTGATCAGGTCGATGCCGAAATTGCAGTGCATGGACTCGTCGCGCAGGATGTACTGGTACTGTTCCGCGGCCCCCGTCATCTTGTTCTGGCGGCCGAGCGCCAGGATCTGGGCAAAACCGACGTAGAAGAACAGGCCCTCCATGATGCAGGCGAACACGATCAGGCTCTTCAGAAGCTGCTGGTCGGTTTCCGGGGTGCCGGTCTTGAATTCCGGGTTCGTGAGGGTCTCGATGAACGGGATCAGGAACTCGTCCTTCTCGCGAATGCTGGAGACCTCGTGGTAGGCATTGAAGATCTCGCCTTCGTCCAGGCCGAGACTTTCGACGATGTACTGGTAAGCGTGGGTGTGGATCGCTTCCTCGAATGCCTGGCGCAACAGGTACTGGCGGCACTCGGGAGCGGTGATGTGCCGGTAGGTACCGAGCACGATGTTGTTCGCCGCCAGGCTGTCGGCGGTCACGAAGAAGCCGAGATTGCGCTTGACCACCAGGCGTTCATCCTCGGTCAGACCGTTCGGGTCTTTCCACGTGGCGATGTCCCGGCTCATGTTGATTTCCTGGGGCATCCAGTGGTTGGCGCAGCCGGAGAGATACTTATCCCAGGCCCATTTGTATTTGAACGGCACCAGCTGATTGACGTCGGCCTTGCCGTTGATGATGCGCTTGTCCTCGACGCGTACACGGCGCAATGCCGCGTCGGCGGACGTGGCGCTGCCGGCTGCGGAGACGCGCGCCGGCGGAACATTCACGACGGGCTGCAATCCAGCGCCGCCGATGCTCGGGATGTGATCTTCAAATTGCAACATCGATGGTTCCTTTATAAATGTTATCGGTGGAATGTCAAATACTTCTTTGATATTCGGTCGCAATGCGACCCCTTTGTTGTCCGTTAGCCACGATGAAAGATGCATAGATCCCGTCATCGCATCAAGAATGTCTCAACTCCGCCGCAACGACCGCGCCGCAAAAGCGGGGCGTCCGATCCCGTCACGGGTGCGGCGCAGCCAGAAAGTCAGACGCCGTCTCGCAGTCGCATTGACCCGATACGCCACCTTCACTGCCGGGCCTCGCAAGCCGGGTTATGGTTTCGGCCGTGCTGCGCGGATCGAGCCAAGTTAGCCTTCAGCGCAATCGAGAACGCCGGCCCGGCCATTACTGGCAGGCCTCGCATTCCTCCGGGCTGTGGCTCCCGCCGCTCTTCGAGCTTAACTTGCCAAGGCAAGTTAGCGTCCGCCGCAATCAAGAACGCCGGCCCGGCCATTACTGGCAGGCCTCGCATTCTGGATTGTCAATTGAGCAAAACTTGGCTTCCTCGGCCGGCGCTTCGGCCGTGCCCGGACCCGTTGCACCACCATCGGTCGGCACGGCGTTCAACTGGCCGCCGCGCGCGGTCGACTTTTCCGTCGACGTCGCACCGAGGGTACGCAAGTAATAAGTGGTCTTGAGGCCGCTCTTCCAGGCCAGCTTGTAGGTGTCATCCAGCTTTTTGCCGGAAGCGCCCGCCATATATATGTTGAGCGACTGGGCCTGGTCGATCCATTTCTGCCGCCGCGAACCCGCCTCCACCACCCAGGCCGGGTCGACCTCGAAAGCCGTGGCATAGAGGCTGCGGATGTCCTGCGGAATGCGGTCGATCCTGGCCAGGCTGCCGTCGAAATACTTGAGGTCAGCAATCATGACTTCATCCCACATGTTGAGCTTTTTGAGGTCACGGACCAGGTATTCGTTGGTCACCGTGAACTCGCCAGACAGGTTGGATTTCACGTACAAGTTCTGGTAAGTCGGCTCGATCGAAGCCGAGACGCCGACGATATTGGCAATGGTCGCGGTCGGTGCGATCGCCAGGCAGTTGGAATTGCGCATGCCGAACTGGCGGATGCGGGCACGCAGCGGCTCCCAGCTCAGCGCCGACGAATCTTCGACTTCGACGTAGCCATCGCGCTCCTCGGCCAAAAGCTTGAGCGAATCCTGCGGCAGGATGCCCTTGGACCAGAGCGACCCGTCATAAGTCGAGTAACGGCCGCGTTCCTCAGCCAACTCGGTCGAGGCCCAGTAGGCAAAGTAGGCCACCGCCTCCATCGAACGATCGGCGAATTCCATGGCGTCCTTGGAGCCGTAAGCCACGCGCATTTCGTGCAGGCAATCCTGGAATCCCATAATGCCGAGACCCACCGGACGGTGCTTGAAATTGGCGTTGCGTGCCTTGTTGACGGCGTAATAGTTGATGTCGATCACGTTGTCGAGCATGCGCATGGCGGTCGACACCGTATTCTTCAGCTTGTCCTGATCGAGCCTGCCGTCCTTGATGTGGGCCACCAGGTTGACCGAACCCAGGTTGCAGACCGCGATTTCGCTGTCCGAGGTATTGAGCGTGATCTCGGTGCAGAGGTTGGAGCTGTGCACCATGCCGACGTGCTGCTGCGGGCTGCGGATGTTGCAGGGATCCTTGAAGGTGATCCAGGGATGCCCGGTCTCGAACAGCATCGTCAGCATCTTGCGCCAGATGGTCAGGGCCGGTAGGCGCTTGAACAGCTTGAGCTCGCCTGTCCTGGTCTTGCGTTCGTATTCGACATAGGCAGCTTCGAAATCCCTGCCGACCCTGTCGTGCAGGTCCGGCGCATCGGCGGGCGAGAACAACGTCCACTCCCCGGCCTCCATGACCCGCTTCATGAACAGGTCCGGAATCCAGTTGGCGGTGTTCATGTCGTGGGTGCGGCGACGGTCGTCGCCGGTGTTCTTGCGCAGCTCGAGGAATTCCTCGATGTCCAGGTGCCAGGTTTCCAGGTAGGAGCAGACCGCGCCCTTGCGCTTGCCACCCTGGTTGACCGCTACCGCGGTGTCGTTCACGACCTTAAGGAAGGGAACGACACCCTGCGACTTGCCGTTGGTCCCCTTGATATGGGAGCCGAGCGCACGCACCGGCGTCCAGTCATTGCCGAGCCCACCGGCGAACTTGGACAACAGGGCGTTTTCCTTGATGGCGTCGTAGATGCCTTCCAGGTCGTCAGACACCGTGGTCAGGTAGCAGCTCGACAGCTGCGAGCGCTGGGTGCCGGAATTGAACAGCGTCGGCGTCGAGGACATGAAATCGAAACTCGAAAGCACGTTGTAGAACTCAATGGCACGGGACTCGCGTTCGACTTCGTTGATGGCGAGGCCCATCGCCACGCGCATGAAAAAGGCCTGCGGCAACTCGATACGCCGATCGCTCATGTGCAGGAAGTAACGGTCATAGAGCGTCTGCAGGCCCAGGTAACCGAACTTGAAATCGCGGTTGGCATCCAGTGCCGCACCCAGCGACCGCAGGTCGAAACGGCTCAGGCGCTCGTCGAGCAAACCGGCATCGATGCCGCGTTTGATGAATTGCGGAAAATAGTCGGAATAGCGGGAATGCATGCCGGCCTGGGTAACCTCCTCGCCCAGAACCTCGAAACGCACGCTATTAAGCAGCAGGCGCGCAGTGACGTAGCTGTACGCCGGATCCTTCTCGATCAGGGAGCGGGCGGCCAGGATGGTGCACTTGCGCACTTCGTCCATGGGCACGCCGTCGTAGAGATCCTTCAGCGTCATCTGCAGGATCACGCCCGCATCGACCGAACGGCCCAGACCTTCGCAGGAATCCTTGATCAGCGCAGTCAGCCGCTCCATTTCGAGCGGGCGGGTCTGCCCGCCTTCGACGACGTTGATACTTGGGATGGAGCTTGCCGCAGCGTGCGCCTCGCGATTCCTGGCGCGCTCGCGCGCCCGGTCTTCGCGGTACAGCACGTAAGCCCGCGCCACCTCGTGCTCGCCGGAACGCATCAGCGAAAGTTCGACCTGGTCCTGGATGTCCTCAATGTGGAAGGTGCCGCCGTTGGGCTGGCGGCGCATGAGAGCGTTGATAACGGCTTCGGTAAGACCTTCGACCATCTCGCGTACACGCGCCGACGCGGCACCCTGGCCGCCATTGATGGCGAGAAACGCCTTGGTCACCGCCACCGATATCTTGCCTGGCTCGAAGGAGACCACGGCGCCATTGCGCCGGATGACCTTGTACTGCGCATACCGCTGCTTTTCCTGGCTGGCGACGCTGTCTTCCGTGGAGTAGTTACCGGCCGGAACGGGTGTGGTCAGATTGCTGCCTAGTTGCATTTTTTCTCCCTCGAATATTCTTGTCGCTTAGAAGCAACCGCCGGCGCCGGGTAAGGATTTATACGAAACCACTAGATTTACTCGAAACCACTATATGTTGTGCCCAAGCTGATGCATGGAGACTAATTCTAGTAGCCTCACCAACCCTGTCAAGAAATTTTTATATTTAGAAATCAGAATGCTCGGTCGCATTTTTTTGAAGCGCGATGTGACGAAACGCGGCAGCAACGGAAATAACTTGCGACCCGCGAGGTCGCGTCAACGCGTTCCTGTTGAGGAAGGAGCGTGCGATTGTTGCGCAGCGCGCTGGAAATGCGTGGCGACTTGCACGGTCGAGAAGTGAATGTCCACCGCATCGGCAATGTTCCCCGCGTAACCGCCCGCCATCACGATCGCGACCGGCAGGCAGGCCGTGCGGCAAAGATCCAGAACCAGCGAATCGCGCGCAAGCCCTCCTTCGACAGCGCGAGCCGGCCCAGTCGATCACTGCGATAAGGATCGGCGCCAGCGAGATAGATCGCGAGTTCGGGTTGCGCCGCCGACAGCGCATGGCAGATGCCCCGTTCCAGTGCATCCAGATACTCGGCGTCGCCCGTGCCGTCTGCCAGTTCGACGTCGAGATCGCTAGCTTCCTTGCGAAACGGAAAATTCCTGGCGCTGCGGATCGAGAAGCGGAACGCATGATGCGTACCGCCGGCGAGATTTATCCCGATGCCTTCGTCCAGCGCGGCGCGGCAAGCTTCAATGGTGGCGCCAGCCGAGCGCCGTGAGCGTTCGACCATCTGCAGAAAGCCTATTTGACGCGCTTCAGCGCGCGTGAGTTCGCCGCTGACCACGCGCCGCAAATAACCGGCGTCATGGGCTCGCAGGATTTCCTCATCGGTCGCAGCATGCGGCTCGCGCAACGCCTCGCCGTCGGATAAACCCGCTCGCATCAGGCGTTAGCGCAGAAGTGAGTACTTCTGCATCGGAAAGCGATGACCGTCCGGAAGCGACAGCACGAAGTGATCGGTGTAGAAGATTTTCATGAGGGCGGTGATTGGTGACTCGTAACCGGTAAATACAACCCCAATCACCAGTTACTAATTACCAATCACCGCTCTTCGAGCATGGCTCGAAAGCGCGCCCAGTTGAAATGCGGTCCCGGGTCAGTCTTGCGTCCGGGTGGAATGGCGATGTCGGAGTGGCCGACGCAATCCCGGATCGGATACTCGCCCAGGAGCTCGGAGGCCAGCTTTGCCAGGATCGCGTACTGGGAATCAGCAAAGGCCCGATCATCGGCGCCTTCGAGTTCGACGCCGATCGAGAAATCGTTGCAGCGCCCGCGCCCTCGCCATTCCGATTTTCCGGCGTGCCAGGCGCGCAGACTGCAGGGCACGAACTGGATCAGTTCGCCGTCGCGCCGGATGAGGAAGTGGCTGGAGACCTTCGCGTCCGCAATCTGTCGGTAGTAGGGATGGACGTTTGGGTCGAGGCGGTTGGTAAACAGGTCGATGATGCCGGGGCCGCCGAACTGGCCGGGCGGCAGACTGATGTTGTGGACGACGAGCAACTCGATGACTGCGCCGTCCGGCCGATCATCGAAATTCGGGGAGGCAATGTAAGTGGCGCCGGCGAGCAATCCGGCAGCATCCAAACGCCAAGCCATTGGCTCCTTCATCCGGCAGGTGCGAAGCAGGAAGGCTGCGGGCCGAGTAACGTCTTATCACGAACCCCGGGCCTTATGGCCGAATACCCGTGCGAATACCCTGGCGAAGCCCGGAGTACCCTTTTAGCTAGGAGTACCCTTTTAGGCCGGTTATGGTCGAATACCCGTGCGGAGCTAGGAGTACCCATTTAGACCGGTATCCCGTGGAATCCGGTGGGCGAAGCTCGGCTCTTCTTCGATTCGTCCCTCGCCCCTCGCCCCTGCTTCAATTCAGCCCCAGCCGCTCCATCCGGTAGCGCATCGAGCGAAACGTGATGCCGAGCAGCTTCGCGGCCGCAGTGCGGTTGTAACGCGTTTTCTCGAGCGCTTCCAGAATGGCTTCCTTCTCGACGCGATCGAGATAGTCCTGCAGTGGCGCCTTGCTGTCCCCGCGGATCGCAGCGGCCTGCTCGTGCATGTCCTCGGGCGTGAGCTGCAGATCTTCGGCCGTGACCTTGCCGTCGCTGCACAAGGCCATCGCCCGTTCAAGCACGTTTTCCAGTTCGCGAACGTTGCCCGGAAAGTCGTATCGCTTGAGTTCCTCAAGCGCCTCGGGGGCAACCACGGGCTTTTTGGAGCCGGCGTTTCGCGCCAGTTTGTCCAACAAAGCGCCGACAAACTGCGGGATATCCTCGCGCATCTCCCGCAGAGCCGGCATGCGCAATTCAATCACGTTCAGCCGGTAATAGAGGTCATGACGGAATTTGCCGGCCTCGACACATTCGCCCAGCTTCTGGTGGGTCGCGCTGATGATGCGCACGTCGACCGGATCTTCCTGGGTCGCGCCCACCTTGCGCACCTTCTTCTCCTGAATCGCTCGCAGCAGCTTCACCTGCATCGGCAGCGGCAGGTCGGCCACTTCGTCGAGGAACAGCGTGCCGCTGTGGGCCGCCTGGAAGAAACCGTCCCGATCACTGTCCGCGCCGGTAAAGGCGCCTTTGCGATAGCCGAAGAACTCGGATTCCATCAGGTTTTCAGGGATCGCTCCGCAGTTGACCGGAACGAAAGGCTGGCTGCGGCGCGCGCCCTTCTGGTGGATAAGCCGGGCGGCGAGTTCCTTGCCGCTGCCGGACTCGCCGGTGATGTGTACCGGTGCTTCGCTGCGCGCCAACTTTTCGATCAGCTCGCGTACCTGCTGAATCGCGGCCGATTCCCCAAGCATCGATTGCTCGCTCGAGGACTTGGCGGCCGCAGGTTGCGGCAACGAAAGCGCGGATTTGACCAGGGTACGCAGTTGCTCGAGCGAAACCGGCTTGGCCAGATAGTCGAAAGCGCCGGCCTTCAGCGCCGCAACGGCATTTTCGGTATTGCCGTGCGCGGTGATCACCGCAACGGGGAGATCGGACAGATTGTCGGAGATGAACTGCACCAGCTCGAGTCCTTCACCGTCCGGCAAACGCATGTCGGTCAGGCACAGGTCGTAGTCGCCCGCCTGCACCTTCTCGATCGCGCCCTTGACGGTCGTGGCGCGCTCGACATCCAGTCCCATGCGCAGCAGGGTAAGCTCGATGAGTTCGAGGATGTCCTCTTCGTCGTCGACGATAAGCACCGACCGCGATGTCGTTCCCGCCTGCTGATCCTTACGTTTCACGCTGACACTCCTTTGCAGACCAGACTGAACTGCGCGCCGACCGGTCGCTCCACGTATTCGAGCGTCGCCGTATTCGCCTCGCAGATTTCGCGCGCGATGTACAGACCAAGTCCGGTGCCGCTGGACGCGGTGGTAAAAAACGGCTCGAACAGGTGCGCGCGCAGCGACTCGGCAACGCCCATGCCGTCGTCAATGACGTTCAATTCTACCGTACCCTGCCGCGGGCCCGATTGCACGGTCACGGCGATGCTGCCAGGCTGTTTCTGGCAGTAGCGCAATGCATTGCGGCACAGGTTCCACATGATCTGATTCAGGTGGCTGCGGTCGAACGAGATGGTAGCCTCGATCTCGGTTTCCACGCGAATGGTATCCGCAGGCACCTTTTCGATTTCGCAGAACTCCGCCACGAATGTCTCGAGGTAATCGCCCAGATCGAAGTGCTCGCGCACCGCGCGATCGCGCCGGTTCAGTTTAAGCACATCCTGGACCATGCGATCGAGGCGCTGGGCGTTGTCGTGGATGATCTGCAGCATGCGCGCATGGGATGGGCTGCGCAGCGCGGACTCCTCGAGCAGCAACTCGGTCGCGTGGTTGATGGCGGACAAGGGATTGCGGATCTCGTGAGCGATGTTGGCGGTGAGCCGGCCCAGCGACGCGAGTTTAAGCTGTTGCGCCTGCTGCTGCACGCGCGTCAGATCTTCCAGAAAGATGACAACCCCAACGTTGCGGCTGATGCCGGCCTGGACAAAGCGGGCCGCCGTAGGTTTGTGCGTCTGCACGGTGCGTAGCGGATCGAACCCGGAACTGGGATCGCGTCGCCATTGCCCAAGGCGCGCAGCCAGCGTGGGCGCGTAGTCCTGCAGGAGAACTTCGCGGTGCGAACGGCGCAGCGGGCCAAGGATAGCTTCCGCCCGGCTGTTGATCTGGCGAATCACACCGCGTTCGTCCACCACCAGCACGCCATCCTGCATGTCCTGGATCACCAGTTGATTCACCTGCGCCAGGTTGGCGAGATCGATTTCGCGCTGCGCCACGATCGCCTCGATCGCAACCGCGCGTTTGGCGAGCGAATGCGCCAGCCAGCCAGTGGCAAAAAACCCGATGCTCAGCAATCCGGCTTGCGCATATTGCGCCGTGGATCCCGTCAAAAACACTATTTGATAGGTCTGCTCCGCCAGAACGGCAATCGTGGCCAGCGCGGCAAAGAACAGCGTCAGTCTGCCTCGGCTAATCAGCCCTACCGCGGCCAGCGAAACCAGCAACAGCAGACCCAGTCCGCTGCCGATGCCGCCGCTGGCGTGCATCAGTACAGTGAGGAAGAGGATATCCGCGCAGATCTGCACGGTGAGCTGGATCGTGAAGTACGGCCGGCGCGGCAAGATAACGGCAAACGCCAGCAGGCTGAAGACGATATAGCCGACGTCGGTATAAAGATAGGCGTGGCGGCTGTTTGAGCCGAATGGAGCTTCGTCGCCCAGCGTCACGGCGACCGCCAGCAGCACCAGCGCCGCCGAAAGACGGTAGACATTGAAATAGAACAGCGAGCGCCAGAATGCGTCGCCGTAGTGCCGGCGCTCGACGGCAAAATCCTGGACTGGAAAAGTAACGCTGCTCATCGGCCGCGGGAACGATTGCGGCTAGCGCTTTCCGCCTTCCCGGTCGGCGAGATGCAAATGCTCCTTGCTGCAAAAGAAGTCGCCGCGGGAGGTAACGGCTTCGCTGGTCGGCAGATGCACGCCGCAGACCCTGCATCGAACCATATCTTCATCTTCGCCATGCTTCGATGCGGAGTGTGGCGGCGGTGCTTCACCCGATTTCTTCGCATGATTGCGCAGGAGCAGGTAAACGACTATGAAGACAGCGATGACGAGGAGGAATTTTGCCACGCGAACCTCGCAGCGCAGATGTTTGGATTGGTCGGGGTGAGAGGATTCGAACCTCCGACTCCTGCGTCCCGAACGCAGTACTCTACCGGGCTGAGCTACACCCCGACGGTGAGTTTCAGTAATTGCGGGTCACCGCAAAGGTCGCTAATTCTAGCAAACTATCCCTGTATTTTGAATCAGGCAGCACCGCGATTGCCTCGCGTGCCTCGCGCGCCGAATCCTCGGCCTGGGTGCGCGTGTAGTCAAGGGCCCCGGTCTCCTGCATTGTTTTCATTACGGGGTCGAAATCGCTCAAACCGCCATCGATGAGTGCATTGCGAATAATCCCCCCCTGCTCCGCGCTGCCATGGCGCATGGCATAAATGATAGGAAGAGTGGTCTTCCCTTCGGCAAGATCATCACCGAGATTCTTCCCCGTCTGGGCCAGATCTCCGGAGTAATCGAGGATGTCATCGACCAGCTGGAATGCCGTTCCGAGGTGCATGCCGTAATCCGCCAAAGCCTTTTCCCGGGCCGGCGGCACACCGGCGAGAATGGCACCGAGTCGCCCTGAAGCCTCGAACAGCTTTGCGGTTTTCGAACGGATCACGCGCAGGTAGTCCTGCTCGTTCACGTCGGCATTATGGACGTGCAGAAGCTGCATAACCTCGCCTTCGGCGATGGTATTGGTTGCATCGGCCAATACTTCCATGATCTGCATATTCTTCACGTCGACCATCATCTGGAATGCTCGGGAATAGAGAAAGTCTCCGACCAGAACGGCTGCCGCATTGCCAAACATCGAATTTGCCGTCGCGCGGCCACGCCGCATGTGCGAATCGTCCACGACGTCGTCGTGCAACAGCGTGGCGGTGTGGATGAACTCGACCACCGCAGCCAGCTCGTGATGATGTCGTCCGGCGTAGCCGCATGCTCCCGCCGACAGGATTACCAGTGCGGGCCGCAGCCGTTTGCCACCGCCGCCTATGATGTAATCGGCCACCTGCCGGATCAGCACCACGTCGGACTTCAGTCGATCACGAATGACGACATCGACCTGTTTCATGTCGTCGGCAATCAGGTCTTTGATGATTTCAGGGGTCACGAGCGGGGGTGAAGGCAAAGTGCGCGATGGTAGAAACTGCGCGGGAGAAGTGTCAAGGAAGCTGGGCGTATGATATAGCTGACTCGCCTCCTGTTTCAGATCGAGCCGGTCAAAACCCATTCGGCTTTACTAAGCCCTTCTTTTTTTGTAATATGCGCGGCTTTCCTCAAAAGCGTACCGAGGGCTCTATCATGTATGCGGTCATAAAAACCGGCGGCAAGCAGTACCGGGTTGCCCCGGGCGAAAAAATCAAGGTAGAACAGTTACCTGCAGACGTGGGCAGCCAGATTACCTTGGATGTCCTGATGATTGCCGACGGCGACAAGGTCTCGATCGGGGCACCGCTGGTAGTTGGCGCGTCCGTTCAGGCGACGGTCGTGTCTCATGGCCGCCACGACAAGGTGCATATTTTCAAGATGCGGCGGCGCAAGCATTATCAGCGTCACGGCGGGCACCGGCAGAATTACACTGAGATCCAGATCGGCACGATCTCGGCATAAGGAACCGCAGACCATGGCACACAAAAAAGCAGGAGGCAGTTCCCGTAACGGCCGCGACTCACAGTCCAAGCGCCTCGGCGTGAAGCGTTATGGCGGACAGGTGATTTCCGCAGGCAGCATCATCGTGCGCCAGCGCGGCACCCAGGTTCATCCCGGCGAGAACGTCGGCATCGGCAAGGACCACACATTGTTCGCCAAGATCACAGGCACGGTGGCTTTCGCGATCAAGGGCCCGTCCAGGAAAAAGACCGTCAGCATCGTGCCGGCGTAAGGTTTCCCGGATTTGGCAAGAAGCCCTATCGGTTCCGGTAGGGCTTTTTTATTTCCGGCTTGACGGCTTATGGTACGCATTGAATTATGAAATTCGTCGACGAATCCACTATCGAAGTGCACGCCGGAAAAGGCGGGGACGGAATCGCGAGTTTCAGACGCGAGAAATTCATACCACGCGGCGGCCCGGACGGCGGTGACGGTGGCCGCGGCGGCAGCATTCTTGCCGTAGCCGATCGCAATATCAATACGCTGGTCGAGTATCGCTATGCCCGCATTCATCGCTCGCGCAACGGCGAAAAAGGTCACGGGTCCGATTGCTACGGCAAAGCAGCAGACGACATCACTTTGCGTTTTCCCGTCGGCACCGTGGTAAGCGATATCGAGTCCGGCGAAGTGCTGGCGGACCTCTCCGTCGACGGCCAGACCGCAATGCTGGCCAAAGGCGGGCAAGGCGGCCTGGGAAACATCCATTTCAAGTCGAGCACCAACCGCTCGCCGCGCCAATGCACGCCGGGTACGCCTGGCGAGAGCCGCCGTTTGAAGCTCGAACTCAAGGTTCTGGCCGACGTCGGCCTCCTCGGCATGCCGAACGCCGGTAAATCCACCTACATACGCTCCGTGTCCGCGGCACGGCCGAAAGTCGCGGACTATCCCTTCACTACGCTGCACCCGAATCTCGGTGTAGTGCGCGTGGACGAAAACCGCAGTTTCGTGATCGCGGACATTCCCGGTCTGATCGAAGGTGCGGCGGAGGGTGCCGGCCTTGGCCATCAATTCCTGCGTCACCTGCAGCGAACCCGATTGTTGCTTCATCTTGTGGACATCGCACCGTTCGACGAGAACGCAGAACCTGCAAATGACGCACGCGCCATTGTCGAAGAGTTGCGCAAGTACGACGAGGCGTTGTTTCGCAAGTCACGCTGGCTGGTGTTGAACAAGGTCGACCTGATCGCGCCGGAGGAGCGTGACCAGAGGATCCAGGCTTTCCTGTCGGCGTACTCCAGCCTCGTTTCCGAACCCGAGAAAACCTTTATCATTTCGGCGCTCACCGGGGAAGGGGGGCGCGAGCTCACTTTCGCGATCATGGAACACCTGGAACGCAACGCCAGAATCGAAACTGCCGAGACCGCGGAAAACACCGGATGACCCGGAGCGCCGTACAGGAATGAAATCCATCGCGGCAGAAGCCAGGCGCCTGGTCGTCAAGGTCGGCAGCAGCCTCGTAACAAACGAGGGCCAGGGACTCGATCATGTTGCCCTCGCACGCTGGGCGGAACAGATCGTCGAACTCAAGCGCCGCAAGAAGGACATCGTGCTGGTTTCGAGCGGCGCAGTCGCGGAAGGCATGCAGCGCCTCGGCTGGAAGCGCCGCCCGAACGCGCTTCACGAGTTGCAGGCCGCCGCCGCTGTCGGCCAGATGGGTCTGGTCGAAGCCTACGAATCCTGCTTTCGCAAGCACGACTTGCATACCGCCCAGGTACTGCTGACACATGAAGATCTGGCGGATCGCAAGCGCTATCTGAATGCGCGTTCGACGCTGCGGACGTTGATTGACCTCGGCGTAGTCCCGGTGATCAACGAAAACGATACCGTTGCCACCGACGAAATCCGCTTCGGCGACAACGACACGCTGGCAGCGCTGGTCACCAATCTGATCGAGGCGGACGCCCTGGTCATCCTGACCGATCAGCCCGGACTTTATACCAAGGATCCGCGTCGCCATCCCGATGCGGAACTGGTCAGTGAAGCCAAGGCCGGCGATCCCGCGCTGGAGAAAATGGCGGGAGGCGTCGGCAGCCACGTCGGCAGCGGCGGCATGCTGACGAAAGTTCTTGCAGCGAAACGTGCTGCGCGCAGCGGGGCGGCCACTATCATCGCGTCGGGACGCGAACCAGATGTGCTGGTGAGGCTGGCCTCAGGCGAAGCGATAGGCACGCAACTGATCGCGGAAACAATGACACTGGCGGCACGCAAACAATGGATGGCGGATCACCTGCAGGTGCGCGGCAAGCTCAAACTGGACGATGGCGCCGCCCGGGCGCTCAAGACCGAGGGAAAAAGCCTCCTGCCGATCGGCGTATTCGAAGCGACGGGTGAATTCGAACGCGGCGAGGTTGTGAGCTGCATGGATTCGAAAGGCCACGAAATCGCGCGTGGACTGGTGAACTACAATTCGGCCGAGACGCGCAAGATTCTCAAATCGCCGAGCCATGAAATCGAGGCGCGGCTCGGCTATGTTGACGAGCCGGAATTGATCCACCGGGACAATCTGGTTTTGCTCTGAGAGCAAAACCAGATTGCGGCGCAGGCTAACTTGCTTCAGCAAGTCCAGTCCGCAGGACGGACGGCTCACCGATTCTTGTCGGTAATGTTGTTGAGCGGATTGCCCTTCAGATTGGCAATCAGGTCTTTCTCGTTTCGCCCGGCAATCGCCTCGATGTCACAGAAGTAATCCTTGTACAAGGTAAAGCGAAAATCCGCGCTCGATCTTTCTATCCGGCGCCATTGCGAATCGCGCGCCTTTGTCCATTCGCCGCTCCTGATGCCGTAAGCATAGACCTTGAACTCCGAGGTCTTGCAGCGCAGGCCTTCATAGCTCGTATTGAGTGCGCCGGATGGTGATTTGATCACTGCGCTGTAGCGCACGACCCGGTCCGGACCGATCGCTATCGACTTGATATCTACGTAATAGCGATTATTCGAATTACGCCGCAACCGGAACTCGGTGAGATCGGACTCGCCGGGGTATGGCGGCAACTCGACATCAGCCTCCCTGAAATCCTTTTCTTCGATCACGCCGCCGACGTTCTTCGGCATGCCGCGCTGAGACGATTTCACGTTCGGTGGCGTGCTGCTCCCGCACCCCGCAATGACGAACGAGAGGAAAGCGATGACCAGCCAGCGCGCGCGCGCGGTGTGGCGCACCCTCATCGGTAAACGTGATCCCGCGTCAGCGGATGGGGCACCGAACCATCCGGCAAAGACTTCGTTCCGAGTATCTGGAATATGGAGATCCAGCCGCGATCGAAGGCGTGCGCCGAACCGGCCATGTAGATGCGCCAGATGCGGTACATCTTCTCGCCGACGATGCGGCGCGCTTCTTCCTGTTTCGCCTCCAGCCTGCCGACCCATTCCCACAGGGTCTTTGCGTAGTGCGGCCTGAGGCATTCAGCGTCCCAGGGTTCCAACCCCTGTTCCGACATTTCCGACAGAACGCGTGAGACGTGCACCAGCTCACCCCCGGGAAATACGTACTCCTCCACAAAATCCCCGATACCGCTGCCGAGCTCGGCATCTTCCAATGAATTGGTTGTGATGCCGTGGTTCATAACCATCCCGCCGGGTTTGAGCAGCCGGAAGATTTTCCCGAAATACGCCTTGAGATTGCGCTTTCCCACGTGCTCGAACATGCCGACGCTGGCGATTTTGTCGAAGGGCTGACCCTCACCCACATCCCGATAGTCCATCAGCCGCACTTCGCAGCGGCCTTCCAAACCCAACTCCCTGATGCGCTCGGTCGCATAGGCGTGCTGTTCGTCCGACAACGTGATGCCGAGCGCCTTGACGTTGTATTGCCGGGTCGCCCACAGGATCAAACCGCCCCAGCCGCAGCCAACATCGAGGAATCGCTCGCCGGGCTTGAGATCGAGCTTACGGCAGATGAGATCGAGCTTCTGCTCCTGGGCGACGTCGAGCGTATCACCGGACTTCTTGAAATAGGCGCACGAGTAGACGCGGTTCCTATCGAGCCACAAACCATAGAAATCATTGCCGACGTCATAGTGGTGCTGGATGTTCTTGCGATCGGCCGGCCGGGTATGCCGCCACCACTTCCAAATGTTCGAACGATTGCTGTAAGGGGTCGAATCTCCGGAGACCAGTCCTTCGCCAAGCCGGATGGTCTCGCGAATGTCACCGTCCAGGTCAAGCTGGCCTTCGACGTATGCCCTGGCGATCCCGCCCAGGCTGGGATTGGCGAGCGACATCAGCGCCTTCGGGGATTTCACCGTCAAGCGCAAATGCGCGTCCGGACCGGATCGGATGGTGCTGCCGTTCCAGAGGGTCATGCTGATGGGGAGGCGTACACGCTTCAGGCGGTCCTCAAGCATGCCGATCATGCGGGATTCCAGCATCGTGCTCCTCGTAGTTCGGTTTCCGAAAAACCAACGGCGACCCGAAGGTCGCCGTTATTGTACTGGTTAGACCGACGAATCAGAAAACCGATTCTAGAACACCAGGTCTTTCAGCAGGGAGTCCGCCGTTCCGGCCAATGCCTTGTCTATCGTCGCTGAATAGTTCGGGTGGTCCACGCCCACCGACAACGCGGCTCCGTCCTTTAGCGCCTGCTTCATCGGTCCGGACAGTTCGAAGCGCAGGAAGTGGACCGCCGAGGTCTTGTCTTCATTTTCCCGGTCGAGGTCTTCGTCGGCGATCGCATAGATGCGCGGCTGCCCGGCGACTTTGACCCAGACGCGGTCTTCGACGCCAATCAGTTTTGCCAGCGCCATGCGGCGCTCTTCGATGTACGGATACTCGATCAACATTGTCGCCTTCCAGTTGCTGCCGTCCGGCACCAGCGGGTTGTAGGCATCCAGTTCGTCGCGTATGCCCTCCTCCTCGAAGATGCGCTCCACGCGCAACATCTCCTGGATCTGGTAACGCATGGTCAGTTCGTCCTCGAACACCAGGGTGACGTGTTCGCCAAGCTGCACGGTACGGTTCTTCTTGTGGGCCAGAACCCGTTCGCGGAATCCCTTGCGCGCCTTGGCGTATTGTTCGAGAGACATCAGGCTCGCTGCGGTAATCGCGACCATTTGCGTCCTCTTGCGATCGTATTCGGCTGCGTGCAAGGTCAAAGGCCGTAGGCAATGCGGATGAGCGTCAGCGGATGCTGCTTCTCCGCCCTGCCCTCACCAGGATCACCCTCTTCGATACCCTGCCGTATGTGGCGGCCGGCGATCGCGCAATCCGAACTCACGTAGTCGGGTGCGGTGGACGCCATCTGGCGGAATACCGGCCGGCCGATTTTCATCGAGTCCGCGAAAAATTCGCTTTTTACGCCCCAGGTGCCGTCGTGGCCCGCACAGCGCTCCACTGTGTTGACCTCGGTCTGCGGCACGAGTTCGAACATCTCGCGCGTCTTCTGCCCCATGTTCTGCACGCGCAGATGACAGGGGATGTGATACGAAACCTTGCCCAGCGGCGTCTTGAAATCCTTGTTCAGCAGCCCGTCCCTGTTGCGCATGATCAGATACTCGAATGGGTCGAACATTGCTTCCCGTACCGCCTTGACGTCGGGATCGTCCGGAAACATCAGCGGCAGTTCCTGCTTGAACATCAACGTACAGGACGGCACCGCCGTAAGGATGGCGTAACCTGCCTTGGCCAGCTTCGCGAGCACCGGAATGTTGGCGTGCTTGAGCTTCGCAACCGTTTCGAGGTCGCCCAGTTCGAGTTTGGGCATGCCGCAACAGGCCTCTTTCTCGACGAGGATGGCCGGGATTTCGTTGTGCTTCAGGATCTTCAGCAGATCGTGCCCGATACCGGGCTCGTTGTAATTCACGTAACAGGTGGAGAAGATTGCCACCTTGCCGGGTGCGTTCTTGCCGTCCTTCACCGGAAACGACGAATCCGGCCGCGCGGTTCCGCGGAACCGTGCACTGGTGTATTCCGGCAACACCCGGTCCTTGTGCACGCCGAGCATGGAATCCATCACCTTGCGCGCGACCGGCGCCTTGTTGACCGCGTTGACCATCTGCACCACCACCGGGATCGAAGCCAGCTTGCCGACGGCATCGGTGCTGGTCAGCAGCTTGTCGCGAAACGTCGTCCCGCCACTTTTGAACTTGGCCGCCTTGGCCCGCAGCATGAGGTGCGGGAAGTCGATGTTCCAGGGATGCGGCGGCACGTACGGACACTTGGACATGAAGCACATGTCGCACAGATAGCATTTGTCGACGACTTTTCCGAAGTCTTGCCTGTCGACGCCATCCAGTTCGCCGGTCTTGCCGTCATCGATCAGATCGAACAACGTCGGGAACGCGGTGCAAAGATTGACGCAGCGGCGGCAACCGTGACAGATGTCGAAGACGCGATGCATCTCGGCGTGCACCTTGTCCTCGTCATAGAAGTCGGCGGACTGCCAATCGATCGGATGTCTTGTCGGCGCTTCGAGCGAACCTTCGCGGACGGTCATTTGAAAAGTCAATGGGTGACGAGTGAATGCGTGAAGGGAACAAAGGGACGACCGGGGAAGGCTTTCGACCCTTCCCCCTTCACTCTGCCTCCCTTTACTTGGACGCCTTCAGTCTGCCAGGGCGTCGAGGGCCTTCTGGAAGCGGTTGGCGTGGGAACGCTCGGCTTTGGCCAGCGTCTCGAACCAATCCGCAATTTCATCGAAACCTTCGTCGCGGGCGCCCTTGGCCATGCCGGGATACATATCGGTGTACTCGTGAGTTTCGCCGGCAATCGCCGCCTTCAGATTGTCACGGGAACGGCCGATCGGCAGGCCGGTCGCCGGATCGCCGACGGATTCCAGATATTCGAGGTGGCCATGCGCATGGCCGGTTTCACCTTCCGCGGTCGAACGGAAAACCGATGCCACGTCGTTCTGACCTTCCACGTCGGCCTTCGCCGCGAAATAGAGGTAGCGACGGTTGGCCTGGGACTCGCCTGCGAATGCATCCTTCAGGCTTTGTTCGGTCTTCGAACCTTTGAGTGCTTTCATAATGACTCCTGTTATCTTTACGAGTTGTGTCAAATCGGACGGCGGCATCGAACCGTTCCGCCACCCCCCCCTGAATTAGACTAAATCTAATCTGTAAACCAAGTGTAGACATGGGTGCGGGCCAAGTCAACAATGGCCTGTATTCCGCAACTGCCCCGCGCCAAATCAGCATGTGGCGATCGCCGTGTCACACCCGGGATCGACCCGGATCCTGCTTGCGCCGGATCCAGGCGCGCCGCCGAAAAGCACCGCTTCGATCGCGCACCCGGCACCACAGACAGCGGTCATAGGGCGCGACCCCGGAAGGCGTGGCCGCCAATCTCGATCCAGCGCGCGGACACGATGCGTAGCCTTCCCTCACTGCGTGCCGGAGGAACAGGCAATCGAAGGGGCACGGGATCGCGACGACTTGGCGACCATCGTTTCCTCCTTTCCTTCCCTTGATATTCGAACGCGTTCCGGCTCTGGTACTGGCCGCGGAAACCGTTTAGTCTTACCGCAATTTCGACGGTAAAACAACGATAAGCCGCCTGTGACCAAAAGATCTGCGTATGACCACTCCATGCTGACAAGAACCAACATCGGCCTGACCATAGAACAAGACGAACTGAAAGGTTTCTCCAGAACCATTGCCGAAATCGAGTGGCTGCTGCTCGGCCTCGTCCTTGTTTACCTGCTCGCCGACGCACCGCCCGAGGACGGCAGGATCGCCATTCACACCGCACTGTTCTTTTTCACGGCGTTCATCCTCGGTCTGCACTATGTAAATTTCTACAAGCAGGAGAAGCGCCCCAAGCTGATGTTCGAAAACTGGGTGATGATCGTGTTCATCACCTGGGTAGTCTGGTTCACGGGACAGATTCACAGCCCGCTGCTCAACCTCTATCTTTTGCCGGTCATTGCCAGCGCCCTGATCTTTGGCAGGCTGGCGACCGCCACCAAGGTGGGCGCGATCATCGCCTGCTTCATGTACTTCGCTTACGACCCGAAATCGAAGACGCTCCTCACACTGCCGTTTTGGGGCGAGCTTTTGGCAATTTCCGCGCCGATGATTCTGGTGGCGTATATCACCACGATGCTCTCGGCCGACATTCGCTTTGCGGTGGACAAGATCAAGCAGGTGTCCGATACCGACGAACTCACCGGCGCATACAACATGCGCGCGTTTTCGTCGATGCTGCAGCGGGCCTTCAGGCAGGCGGTGCGCTACGGCCACACGCTGTCCGTGGTAATGATCGACTCCGACAACCTGAAGCAGATAAACGACACGCATGGGCATGAGTCCGGCAACAGATTGCTCCAGCACCTGGTGCGCTGCATACGCGAGCAACTGCGCGGCTCCGACGTCATGGCGCGCTTCGGCGGCGACGAGTTCATCGTGCTGCTGCCGGAAACCAATAGCAAGGGCGCCATGGAAATGGCCGAACGCATACGCAAGGCGGTGGAAATATCCCGCTTCGACGTACGTACCGGAGACACCAACATCACCGTAAGCCTTGGCGTCGCCAGCTATCCCGATGAGGGCGGCAATCTCGACGTGATTCTCGACAAGGCGGACAAGGCGATGTATCGCGCCAAGCAACGTGGCCGCAACCGGGTCATCGCTTACACTGAAGACGTAGCAGCCTGATCTCGCTCGCCAGGACTGCCGCGGCCCGGCCTGAAATATTCCGTGTTTTCGTAGAAGCTTTCCTCTTCGTTCCCACCCCACCATCCCGCCACACCCAAAACCGGTAACGGCGAGAACTCGCGACCGTGGCTCATGCGTTTCCGGTCCCATACGTGCGCCGCAAGCAGGCGATCGGCTTCGGCGATTTGCGAGTTCAGGGGCAGTTCCGCAAACGCATCCGGCACTTCAAACAGCACCCCCTTGCCGGTCATGCCGACGAAGGGATTCAGCGCCTTGTGGTAAAGCGCATGGCCGAACAGTAAAAATCGCATCCGCTTCCTGACCTGCTCGCGTCGGTTCCAGAACAACTCTTTCCAGCGGAATTCACGCACCAGATCCAGCAGTCCAGAGTCGCTGCAAAGAACGACCAGGCCATCTTCGTCGAATAGCGTAAGCGCGTCGCACACCGCCGGCCGGTTGCCGGATTCACCGGCGGACAACAACTCGTAGTGACGGGCGTTGATTACCGCCTTGGTCGTCGGGAAGGTCATCCAAACCAGCGCGTTGAACAGGTCATGCCAGTCGAGCGGACGTATCTGCACTTCGCCCTTTAAAAAAACTCGCGGCTCGAAGCCGTCCCGGAAGTGTTTCGACTTCGGCGCCTGCGGGACGAAACGCACGCGCAAACCCTGCGCATTGACCACCCTGCCGGCATCGTCGGCTAGCGCGGTCAGCAGGTCGGGATTCGGCCAGCCGATCCCCGGCAGACGAGCGCCGACGGCACGCAGCGGTGCAAACATATCGGAGCGGTTCAGCCAGTCCGTATTCCAGTAGTCGGCCATGCAAGCGTGCGGGTGCGTTCGGGTAACATGCGTTCCTCGCAGTATAGCCATCTGGAAAAAAGCACCGTGACCGAACAAGTGGATTGCGCCGTCATCGGCGCCGGCATCGTCGGACTTGCCATCGCCCGCGAACTCGCCATCGCCGGGCGCGAGGTCATCGTGCTGGAGGCAGCGGACGCCATCGGCACGCACACCAGCTCGCGCAACTCGGAAGTCATCCACGCCGGCCTGTACTACCCGAAAGGTTCGCTGAAAGCCATGTTGTGCGTGTCCGGCAAGTCGATGCTCTACGACTACTGCGCCGAACATGGCGTACCGCACAGAAACAGCGGCAAGATCGTCGTCGCCGTGACTGAGGACGAAATCGCCACACTGAAGGGTTACGTCGAAAAAGCCGAAGCCAATGGCATCAGGGATCTGCGCTGGCTGTCGCGCGAAGAACTGCGAGAACTGGAGCCGGCCTTGGACTGCGTGGCCGGCTTTTTTTCGCCTTCCACCGGCATCATCGATAGCCATGCGCTGATGCTCGCCTACCAGGGAGATGCCGAGAACAGCGGTGCCACCGTCGTGTTCAAGAGTCCGGTCGAATCCGGAGAGGTCGTCTCCGAAGGCATCGTGCTGAACGTCGGCGGCGATGAACCCATGACCATTGTTTGCAGGAGCATCGTCAATTCCGCCGGCCTGTTCGCGCAGAACATTGCGCGATCGATCGAAGGCGTGCCGGCGCAGAGCATTCCCCCGCAATATTTCGCCAAGGCGCACTACTACACCTTGTCGGGCAAGCCGCCGTTCAGGCACCTGGTTTATCCGGTAGCCAGCCATGCCCACCTCGGTGTCCATGTGACCGTGGACCTTGCCGGCCAGGTGCGTTTCGGTCCGGACGTATCCTGGGTCGATTCGGTGGATTACAGTTTCGATCACTCACGCGAACCCCTGTTCTACGCAGCGATCCGCAAGTATTACCCGGGTCTCAAGGACGGCCAGTTGCAGCCTGGCTACACCGGCATCCGTCCCAAGGTCTCCGGCCCGAATGAAGCCGCCGCCGACTTCCTCATTCGCGGACCGAAGGATCACGGTATTGCAGGATTGGTCAACCTGTACGGCATCGAATCGCCGGGACTGACCGCGTCGCTGGCGATCGCCACACACGTTAGGGGACTTCTGCAGGATTAGACTGGCGAATAGTCCGACGCGGGAGGAGGGAAAGCATGGGAGCAATGGATCGGCTGGAGCCCATCGAGAAGGCGGGGATCGACGAACTGCGCGCGCTGCAGTTCGACCGGCTGCGCTGGAGCTTGCGGCATGCGTACGAAAACGTGCCGCACTACCGCAAAGCCTTCGATACGGCCGGCGCTCACCTCGGCGACCTGAAAAGTCTCTCCGACCTGACGAAATTTCCGTTCACCACCAAGGCAGAGTTGCGTGAGAACTATCCTTTCGGCATGTTCGCGGCACCGATGGACGAGATCGTGCGCGTGCATGCTTCCAGCGGTACCACCGGAAAGCCGACAGTCGTCGGCTACACAAAGCAGGACATCGAGATGTGGGCGTCGGTCATGGCCCGCTCCCTGCGTGCGGCCGGCGTGCGATCCAGCGACATCGTGCATATCGCCTACGGTTATGGCCTGTTCACCGGCGGGCTCGGCGCGCACTACGGCGCCGAAGCACTCGGCGCCACCGTGATTCCCTCGGGCGGCGGCATGACCGAACGGCAGGTCAAGCTCATCTGCGATTTCAAGCCCGACATCATCATGTGCACGCCGTCCTATCTGCTGGTAATTGCGGACGAGTTCGTGCGCCAGGGACTCGACCCGGCTAAATCGTCGCCGCGCGCGGGTATCTTCGGCGCCGAGCCGTGGTCCGAAAGCATGCAGGCCGAGCTCGAGCGGCGCTTCGGCATCGTCGCGCTGGACCTGTATGGATTGTCCGAAGTCATCGGTCCCGGCGTGGCGGCGGAATGCATCGAAACCCGGGATGGCCTCACCCTCTGGGAGGACCATTTCTTTCCCGAGATCATCGATCCGCAAACCGGAACGGTGCTGCCCGACGGTGAGAAAGGCGAGCTGGTGATCACCTCGCTCACCAAGGTGGGCATGCCGGTCATTCGTTATCGCACACGCGATCTCACGCGGCTGCTGCCGGGGACCGCGCGAACCATGCGCCGCATGGATCGCGTCACCGGGCGCAGCGACGACATGCTGATCATCCGCGGCGTCAATGTCTTCCCGTCGCAGATCGAGGAGATCGTAGTACAGCAGACTAGCCTCTCGCCTCACTACGTTCTCGAAGTACGCCGCGAAAGCCATTTGGATGAACTCGATGTGCTGGTCGAACGCCGGCCGGAAATCCCCGGGCTGGTGTCGGCCACCGCTCGCAGCGGCGTCGAGCAGGAAGTGGAACGACTGATCAAGGGCTTGATCGGGGTCAGCACAAAGGTGCGCGTAGTCGAACCGGGCACCCTGCAACGCTCGCAGGGCAAGGCGGTGCGCGTCATCGACAAACGGCCAAAGAATTGAGAGGAGAGCAGGGTGTCATCATCGGCAACTAAACCGTTCGTTCAGGAGGCACAAAGCCTGCAACGAGCCGGCATCGGCAACGATGCGATCGAATCGTGGCGCGCGTCGGCCCCGCTCGACACCGGTGATTTCACCGGCGACTGCGCGCGCTACTCGCCGTTTTGGGAGGCCAGTGCCGCACTGCTGGCGCGGCTTCCCGCACGGCCGGCGCGCAACGCGGAGCAAGCCGACGCCGCGGAACAGATCAAGCGCGTCGCGCGCGAAGCGCGTACGCGTTTTCTTGCGGCTCATGCGGGAGCGGTCTACGACCGCTTGACGCGCAACCGGACGCGGTTCGTGCGCGTCGAACAACTCATCTATGACGCCGCGGTGCTGGTACCCGGCCTGACTCCGACGCAGGCGCAGGTCGATGCCGAACTGGCGTTGATGCAGCGGGACAAAGAAGGTCACGAAGTCGATCAGGGGATTTTCATTTCGAGTGTGCTCGCCGACGTGCGATCGGGAACGCATCTCTGCCACGCCATGCTGCTGCCGCGCCCCGAAGCCGTCGCGCAACTTCCCGAATACGAGAAAACCGGCCATCTCGATCTTGGCACTGCGGAAATATTCCGCAGGGGCCACGCTTCCTACGTGATCCAGAAGAATCCGCGCCACCTGAACGCGGAAGACGACACCACCATCGACGCAGCGGAAATTGCGGTCGATCTTGCGATCCTCGACCCGCAAACCCAGATCGGTGTGCTGCGCGGTGATTACGTGCAAGGCGGAAAATACGACGGCCGGCGCATGCTCGGCAGCGGCATCAACCTCACGCACCTGTATTACGGCAAGATACCGTTCATCTGGTACCTGCAGCGCGACCTCGGCATCGTCAACAAGTTCTTTCGCGGCGTGGCGCGCGAGGACATGACGCCGGATGACGTGAACGGGCAAACCATCGAGAAACCCTGGGTGGCCGTGGTCGAGCAGTTCGCCATCGGCGGCCACTGCCAGTATCTGCTGACGATGGATTACGTGCTGGCGGCGCGGGGCGCCTTTCTGAGCCTGCCTGCGCGCAAGGAGGGCATCATTCCCGGGGCGGCCAACATGCGCCTGCCGCGCTTCACCGGCGAGCGCATTGCGCGGCAGGCGATCATGTATGAACGCCGGCTGGACTGCGACAGTCCGGAAGGGCGTCTGATCTGCGACGAGATCGTCGAACCGGCCGAGATGGACGGCGCGATCGAGCGCGTGGTCGACGATCTCACCAGTTCCGGCGTCGTCAGCGCCGCCTCGAACCGGCGCGCGTTCCGTGTGACGCAAGAACCGTTGGACCTGTTTCGCCGCTACTTCGCCACGTACGCGCTGGAGCAGGCTTACTGCCATTTCAGCCCTGCGCTGATTTCCAACCTCGAGCGGCACTGGAACGCAAAGAGCCGCAAGATCTGAGTCTCAACCCAACACAGAGGCACAGATACCCGACGTGCGTAGCACGTCGGGTATCTGTGCCTCTGTGTTGGGTGTTGCCCTAGACAGCACTTAACGGTCCGATCGGGTATGATGCCGCGCCGTCGCGATTCTTATTCGGGCCCGAGCCACAAACTCCGCTTAGTCCGCACACAAATCTCGACGTCCACTACCCTCACCAATCAGGAGAATAAAGCATGACCAGCGTGATTATGATCCTCGGCCCGCTCACCGTGATTATCGGATGTCTCTACTGGGTGATGTCACTCGGCAAGGAACAGGCAGCCCTCCACGCGGAACTCTGGCCCAAGCTACGCAAGTAAGCCCAGACCGCCGCTCCAAACAAAAAGCCCCGGATTTCCGGGGCTTTTTTAATCTCTAGCTTTTTCCACCCAACGCAGAGGCGCAGAGAAATACAAGACTGAATATGGGCTCGCCAATGTTCGCTGAGAGCGGCGGTTAACTTCGAACCTATTTGCTTTCTCCGCGAACTCTGCGTCCTCCGCGTCTTTGCGTTGGGTGTAGGTCCTAAGCAGCCTTAGCCTGATTGATCGCCCGCCAGACCTTTTCCGGCGTCGCGGGCATCTCGATCTGTTTGACGCCGAGCGGGCGCAATGCATCGATGACCGCATTCATGACCGTAGGCGTCCCGCCTACCGTGCCGAGCTCGCCGACGCCCTTTGCACCAAGCGGATTGATCTTGCACGGCGTGGTCTCGTCGGTAGAGGTATTGAAGCTCGGCAGATCGTCCGCGCGCGGCAGGCAGTAATCCAGCAGCGAACCGGTGACGAGCTGGCCGCTTTCGGGATCGTAATGCGTGTTTTCCAGCAGCGCCTGACCGACCGCCTGTGCTATGCCGCCGTGCACCTGGCCGGCAACGATCAGCGGGTTGATCACGCGGCCCACATCGTCCATGGTGGTGTAGCGCACGATCTTCGTGACGCCGGTTTCGGGATCGATCTCCACTTCGCAGACATGGCAACTGTTCGGCCAGGACGGGCCGCCGACCTTCTGCAAGGTCGTAATCGCGATGCGCTTCTCCGGCTGCTTCGCCGCCAACTCGAATAGGCCGATCCCAACGTCGGTTCCCGCCACCTTGAAACGGCCGTCCCGGTATTCGATGTCCTGCCCGGCCGCCTCGAGTGCGTCGCCGGCGAGCTCGCGACCCTTCTCGATGGTCTGTTTCGACGCGGTCAGCATCGCCGAGCCACCGATGTAGAGCGAACGGCTGCCCATGCTGCCGATGCCCTGGGCGATGTCGCTGTCGCCCTGCACGATGACAATCTTGTCCGGATCGATATCCAGCGTTTCGGAAAGAATCTGAACGTAGCTGGTCTCGATGCCCTGTCCCATCGCCTGCATCGCCGTATAAACCAGCACGCGGCCATCAGCTTCGACATGCAGGTTCACGGTCTCTTCGTGCACGACGCCGGTCCACTCCAGGAAAGTCGACAGCGCGCGCCCGCGCAGCTTGCCGCGCTTGCGCGATTCGTCGCGCCGCGCTGCGTAGCCTTTCCAGTCGGACTTTTCCAGGATGCGATCGAGCATGTGCGGAAAGTTGCCGCTGTCGAACTTCTCGCCCATCGGCGTCTTGTACGGCATTTGCGAGGGCTGGATGAAATTGCGCCGCCTCAATTCCGCCGGATCCATTTTCATCTCGGCCGCGGCCTGGTCCATCAGGCGTTCGACCAGGTAGATCGCTTCGGGCCGGCCGGCGCCGCGGTAGGCGCCGACCATGTTGGTGTTGGTCATCACTGCGGTGCCGCGCAGGTGCAGCGCCGGCACGTGATAGACGCCGGTGATCACCTTCGGACCGACGGCAACGACGATCACGGCACCCGGACCGCTGGCGTGCGCACCGATGTTGCCGATGATATTGACGCGGAAGCCGAGAATCTTGCCATCGGCATCGAAGGCAAGCTCGGCGTGGTTGACCTGGTCGCGGCCATGATTGCCCGCCAGGAACTCCTCGCTGCGGCTCGCGCGCCAGTGCACCGGGCGCTTCAGCTTGCGTGCGGCCCAGGCGCAGACCACGTCTTCGGCATACAACTGCGTCTTCATGCCGAAACCGCCGCCGACATCGCCAACGATGACGCGCACACTCTGCATCGGCACCTTCAGGCAGGATTCCGCCAGGGTCTTCTGCAAGCCGGCCGGGTTCTGGCAACTGGTACGCAAGGTGACGCGGCCGCTGCCGGCGTCGAATTCCGCGATGCTGCCGCGGGGTTCCATGCTCACCGGCACCAGCCGCTGGTTGGTCAGCGACAGTTTGGTAATGTGCTTCGCCCTGGCAAAGGCGGCATCACACAGGTCTTTCTTGCCGAATTCCATTTGCGCGGCGATGTTGCCGGGCGCATCCGGCCACAGCAGCGGCGCCCCTTTTGCGGTGGCGGCTTCGATGGTTACGACCGCGGGCAAGTCTTCGTATTCGACCATCACCTGCTCGGCGGCATCCTCCGCCTGTATGCGGGTTTTCGCGATCACGGCAGCCACCGGTTCGCCGACATAGCGCGCCGTATCGATTACGAGGGCATCGTGCGGCGCGCCGCACATCGGCTTGCCATCGGCACGCTTCAGTCCCTCGCCGTCGGGGAGCGGGCCAATGCCGTCCGCCCTGAGATCTGCGCCGGCCAACACGGCCACCACGCCGGGCATCGTTTTCGCCGATCCGGCGTCGATCGAGACAATGCGAGCATGCGCGTGCGGCGAACGCACGAACGCGACAAAGACCTCGTTTGCGACCGCCACGTCATCGACGTACTGGCCCGTGCCGAACAGAAGGCGCTGGTCCTCCCTGCGGGTCATCGCCTGACCGATACCGAACTTTGCCATGTTGTTATCCCAGTTCCGTTATGTTGCAAAAGAGAAATATCGCCGGATTCTACGCCACGATCGCATCGGCTGTTCAGGATGCCCCGGTCTGTTCAGGTTGCTCCGGCCGCTGCGGTTGTCTAGGATTGCACTTTCGCCGGTGACGCCGGCTCTCACCCGCCAAGAAGGGAAACCCATGCCAGTCCGGCTCTCCATGACCGTGAACGGAAAACCCATCAGCGCCGATGTGGAACCGCGCACGCTGCTGGTGGACTTCATCCGCGATGCGCTGCGCCTCACCGGGACGCACATCGGCTGCGATACCGCGCAATGCGGCGCCTGTACGATCCATATGAACGGCGCAGCGGTCAAATGCTGCAACATGCTGGCCGTGCAGGCCCAGGGCAGCACGATCCTGACCATCGAGGGCCTTGCCAAGGCCGACGGCAGCATGCATCCGATGCAGGCGGCGTTCCGCGACCATCATGGCCTGCAGTGCGGTTATTGCACGCCGGGCATGGTCATGAGCGTGATCGATCTGCTCAAGCGCCACCCGAATCCGAGCGAAGAACTGATCCGCGCCGAACTGGATGGTAACCTGTGCCGCTGTACCGGCTATCACAACATCGTCAAAGCCGTCCAGGCCGCCTCTAAAGCCTAAACCTCTACGTCATCTCAACCCAACGCAGAGGCGCAGAGAACGCAGAGGGCGCTGAGAAGGGCAAAGTTCTGAAATGTGAATATGAAAACGGCAAACTATACAATTGAGCAACGGTTCGATCCCAATTCGATTGCTTTTCTCTGCGAACTTTGCGCCCTCTGCGCCTCTGCGTTGGGTGTAAATTTAGGAAAAACCAAACATGCATGCATTTAATTATCACAAGGCTTCGAGCGTCGCGGACGCTACGGCGAAGCTGGCCGCTTCGGAAGACGCCCGCCTGCTGGCAGGCGGACAGACGTTGATCGCCGCCATGAAGATGCGGTTGTCCGCACCGTCAGACGTCATCGACCTGGGCGGCATCGGGGAATTGCGCGGGATCAAGGTCGAGGGCGGGAGTGTCATGATCGGCGCGATGACGACGCACGCCGCGGTCGCCGCTTCGAAGGAGGTCGCCAAAGCCATTCCGGCGCTGGCGTTGCTCGCCGGCAGCATCGGCGACCCGATGGTGCGCAACATGGGCACGCTGGGCGGTTCGGTCGCCAACAACGATCCGGCCGCGGACTATCCCGCGGCGCTCGTTGGACTGGGCGCGACCGTCATCACCAGCAAACGCAAGATCGGGGCCGATCAGTTTTTCACGGGAATGTTCGAAACCGCGCTCGAGCCGGGCGAGATCATTACCTCGATTTCCTTTCCGATACCGAAGCGCGCCGCCTACATGAAATTCAAGAACCCGGCCTCGCGTTACGCGATGGTGGGTGTATTCGTGGCTGAAAGCGCCAGCGGCATGCGCGTTGCCGCGACCGGCGCCGGACCGTGCGTATTTCGCATCCCCGAAATGGAAAAGGCCCTCGGGAAATCTTTCTCGCCCGATGCGGTCAAGGGAATCAAAGTATCCGCTGGTAATCTGAACACTGATATCCATGCCAGCGCCGAGTACCGCTCGCACCTGATCACGATCATGGCCCAACGCGCCGTCGACCAGGCTCTTAAAGCATAAGGATTACACCCAACGCAGATACCCTCGCGAATACCCTACGTGCGTAGCACGTCGGAGTACCCTTTTAGGGCGCAAAGGACGCAGAGAAAGAGCAAACTGAAGAGCGACACGCGAAAGACACGAAGGAACCGCGAAGGACGGCACACCCTAATGTCAACCCTCCGTATGACCCGACGCTAGTTTGTGCCGGGGTGTGCCGTATCGTGAAGCGAAACCTCCTTCGCAATACGCGCCGCTAGAGCAGGGGCATCCTGCTCAAACACTATTTCCCTATCGGCCGGAATCTTTTTCAGGATGCTGACTGCGTTTAGGAACGCGGACTGCAGACCTTCTTGTTGCGGCGCGCCCACGAGCAGGTAGACCTTGAAGTGATCGGTTGCGCCTTGAAGGCTAGCGAACTGGCCAAGCCAGCGATGCGCCTTGTCGCGAATGCTGTCCGCTGCCGCGAGGTCAAACGACAATGGCTCCAGGCAATTCCAGACGCCGTTCTTCCACGCGTACTGAAATTCAATCTCGTCGTCTTGGACGGCAATTTTCTTCGGTTGGAAATACTGTAGCAGCCGTCGCTCGTCCAGGTTGCGCTTGAAGTTCCGCCAAACGTCCTCGTCGGATCGTACGGCCGCCACCTGCCGCTCCTCATAGCGCAACACCATCCGGTCGAATAGCCGCTCCAGCGTCCGGGACGGATCGTCGGTTCGGCCACTCCCAGCCGGCGACCACTGAAGCGAGCTATCGTCGCGCGGTAGGATCGCGTGTGCGAACTCCAGTACGTTAGAAGGATCGGTCAACGGAAGCTCGCCAGCGACGCGCTCACCCTGTTCCTCGATCCGTGCCTGGATGTAGCGCATAAGCGACTTGAAATGCTCGGAGTTCACCCCCGGGAACACTTTGTTCAGCCGGCCGTAGGTGTTGCGGCAAAGCGCACTGAGATAGCGTGCCTCTGGGGCGTAAAGCACGATACCCACGTTCACGAATTCACCGCTCGTGGTGTCGTGAACGTACCGCAGCACGCAATACGTGTAACTGTAGAGATTTTTCATTGGAGTACCCTCGCGATTTCCTGCAACGCAGCTGCCAGATTATCCCTGACCGTTGCAACATGCTTCAACACCTTATCGGCAGTATCCCCCGCATCATGCCACTCGCCCGGCAGCGCGTCGCGATAAGCTGCGAGCCTCGTGTCCGTGATGGCCGCCCAAGCACCCGCCAATCGATCGAAATTGAGCGCCCTTCCCCGAAGCTGCTCGGAGAATAAGTGGCCTGGGGAACGGCGCAGGGCTTCGAGTGCACCGACCTCCCAAGGCGGCCGCCAATCGATCACGCCCTCGGTAACAAATGCCAGCTCGTGATCGAAGATTGCGTGATTCGTCCCGTTGAAGAGGCAGTTCGGATTCTCCCGACGACGGTCCGCGTTGGCAATGAGCGCATCGAACGCAAACACTTCGGCGGCGATATTGAGGGCGTCTTTCGGGACCGGCTTGCCGACCGGCCAGCTTGTGAATCCAGGCGGCAGACTTTTCGAGCCGAACGCGACCGGATTGCTCCGGCGCGCGATCTCCGCCACCGTCTGATCTGGAATCGTCGCAACAAATTGCGGATCAAGTCTGACCAGAAAAGGTTCCGGTACCGGAAGATCGAGATCCGCAGCAAGCATCGCGGCGATTGCTTCCGACACCAGTGCGGCGACCCGGCGTTCGCAGCCCGCGGAGAGTTTCGCCACCACTTCGACCTCATCGCCAGTGGCGGTTTCACACGAGAGCCGGCACGGCATGGTCCGCCCGGTTTGGACACGCCCGTCAAAGCGGATCGCGGTGACCCGATCCAGCACTACGATACCTTGGGGGTTCTCATATCGTTGACCTCCGAACGATCGTTCGGTATGTTAGGCGGATGGCGAATGATGGTCAATACCTTTTGAGACTGCAGGACTACTACGCCCGGCATCGGGTACTGCCGTCCTACGCTGCAATCGGCACCCTCGTCGGGCTGAACTCGAAGGCCTCGGTAGCGGGGATGGTCCTACGGTTCAAGGCGGAAGGATTCCTTGAGAGTTCACCGGATCGGCGCCTTAAACCTGGGAAGCGGTTCTTCGAGCGCCCGTTAGCGGAAAGTGTGCGGGCCGGGCTGCCCAGCCCGGCTGCAGATTCAGGTCCCGAAGGGCTTTCCATTGACGAGTACCTCGTCGCCCGTCCCTCGAAGACCATACTGATCACCGTCAAAGGCGATTCGATGATCGATGCCGGCATTCATCCTGGCGATGTAGTCGTCGTTGAGAAGCGTTCATCCGCGAACGTTGGCGACATCGTTATCGCGATCATCGACAACGAGTTTACGTTGAAGCGGTTCGGCCGCGAGAAAGGCCGTGTCGTGCTTCGACCCGAGAACAAGGCCTATGCGGTCATACGGCCCAAGGGCGAGCTGGAGATTTTCGGAGTGGTGGTCGGACAATTCAGGACGTACCGGTAGCGGGTAAGCGTCATCGCGAAGAAACTTGAAGCGGCCGCACCCGTCGTCACCGCGCGCATCGCCCGGCAAATTCTCCTCGTCCGCGGCCACAAGGTTATGATCGACGCTGACCTCGCCGCTCTGTACGGGGTGACGACGAAGCGCTTCAACGAGCAGGTGAAGCGCAATCTCGCACGCTTTCCCGCGGATTTCATGTTCCGGTTGCGCGACACCGAGCATTCCGCTTTGAGGTCGCAAATTGCGACCTCAATCGGGGGACGCGGCGGCCGACGCTACTTGCCCTACGTGTTCACCGAGCACGGCGCCATCATGGCCGCCACCATCCTCAACTCTCCCCTAGCTACGGAAATGAATGTGTTCATCGTGCGTGCCTTCGTCGAACTGCGCGAAGCGATCGGGACTCACAAAGAACTCGCCAAGCGGCTCGACGAACTGGAATTGCGCCTGGAGCGCAAGCTCGCCACGCACGACCAGGCCATCGCCGGCATCCTGGAGGCCATCCGCCAGCTCATGGCGCCGCCCGAGCCCGCGAAGACGCGCCGCATCGGGTTCGTGCAGACCGATTGAGACCTTTCGACAAACGTCTGGAGCGCGACGAGGTGGTCGCAAATTGCGACCACCTCCGGCGGCTGCAGGCAAAGATCAGCCGTAACCGGGATGTCGGCCTCGGACGCGATTCCATCAATCAGGGCGTCGGGCTAACCGTTACGCGCGAGATCGTATTGCGCGCAGACGGCTGTCAGCAACAAGCAGAGTTGGGCGTTCCGCTCATCGCTGCGGGAAAATCACGATTCGTTCTATCGTTCTCTCCGGATTACGTTCTTTAGAAGTGTATCTGCATCCTGTCTGCCGATACCTCGAAGCTTCCACTCACCGTCATTGTCGTCTACCAAATGCTTCAGTCGATGCACGGCGGTCTGAGCAGTACTCTTGGAGATTCCGTGTCTTGCGACGAGCCCTACAAGCTCCTGGCGACCAATTCGTCTCGGATACAAGGAGTAGAGGAGCAGCAAGGCGATCTCTCCGGCCTTGAGGCCCTTAACGTTCACATAGGGGCGGCCATCGATCTCCTCAAAGTATGGATATGTCTTGTTTGTAAGTTCGTCGATCAAGGTAGCAGCCGCAACCGTATCTGCGGTTGTACTGCAAAAACGGACCAATTCGGCGAGTACCCACGAAATGATAGGTACGACCACCTTCGCGTCCATTTCATTGGCATCGATGTCGTGCGCATCATGCCTACCCCCTCGATTGTTGACAACTTCATAAACGACAATGCACGCCTTCGGAATCACGATTCGGACCACGTCGGAATAGGCACTTGCACTAATACTCTCAAGCTGCCGAAGCTCATTACCCGCCTTGAATTGCCTCGGGTTGCTCACTGTCTTGCCGCAATGGACGATCAAGGCTTTCGTGATCGACTCGACAAACTTACCCGCTTTAAGAGCGACGCCATCCCAATCTTGAACGGCGTATTTCTCCACAGCAGTAGAAAAGTGCTTAAGCGACGCCTCAATGTGTCGCGCATCGAACTTCTTTGCTAGGAGGCCCCTAACTTGGTCAGTGTTTTTCATCGAAGATACTTTGCCAAGACGGTCTTAGGTGGTAAAGACCGCTCTTCTCCGTATTCACCCAGTCATTATCTTTGGCACTCGCCGAATAGAATCGATTGAATTTGATATCCAAGAGTCCCTTCGCGGTCATTCTGCTCCATTGCCTCTCGACTTCCTCCAAGGACACTTTCTTGCCAACGTCCCCTCCTGCGAGGTGCGCGAGAACTAGAGTGAATTTTTTCGGCCCACTCATTCCCACTGCATGCTTCTTGACAAATGGGCGAATGGGCGTGGAAAAATCGATGTTGCTTCGTTGTCTGGACGTCGTTCGTGGACGGCGAACTCCCGTTGTCGACGTGAGCGTTTGCGGTTTTGCCGCTCGTGCCAAGCTGATACTTTCTTCAAGCAGGTCTCTTATCCGCTCCAGCCGCGCTACGAGTGCTGGATTGGCTTTGCTATTTCCTCTTTGCATAGACTTTTCGTCCCCCTTCGCGGAAGCTCACAAACAGTGAGCCAGCCTTCGAGAGAGTATTGAGCGGAGTCTGTACAGCCTGTTTGCTGTAGTGGTAGCCATGGCTCGCGAGCGCTTCATTGATTTCCCCAAAGGTGCGTTTGCGATCGAAGAACCCCTTATTGACCAGAAACCGCAATCCTCCTGTTGCGCCCTTGAAGTCACTACTATCTCCCTTGCGCGCAGTCTTCTGGCGTTTGGGAAAGACGGCATCCTCAAGCCTCTTCACCCGCGACTGGAGATCCTTCAGAGTCTTAGTGATTTCGGCCGGCATGGTCAGTTAACGTACAACCAGCGCTTCTGATCCTTGATCCGTCGCAGTTCACGCTTCCTGATGAAGCGCAACAGGATCGGTGACAGGGTCGTGACCGGGTAGTAGTGCCCTTGCTCCTCTAGGGCAAGTCTTATGGCACTCAGTTCCTTCGGCTTTTTAAAGAACCCTCCATCGATGAGATCCACGATCAGGCCGGTGGGGGTAGTTCTGAGCTTACTCTTTCGTCCTGAGGGAGTTGCTCTCTTCCGGGCTGGTTGAGATCCCGACTCAAGCCGGGCAACTAATGTGGCCACCTCGTCCGGTGTCCCTTCAACGGTGATCGTTGCCCCGCCTTTCGTGGTTACGCGTGCCTTTGCCATATTCCACTATTCCACTATTCCACCTAGACAAGCGTTCAGAATAGTGAACTAAGCCTGGGAAGTCAAGGGAGCGGGGGTCTTGGTGGTGGATTCTGACGCCCAACGTTCCGGTTGAGTCGCGCTCATTAGGGCACGCGGGCTCGCTGGCACGCGTCGATCGCGAACCGGTGGTTAATCTTTGGCTGCGAACGCGCGGTGGAGCAGGGACTGAAACAAGTGATCGGCTTGGCGCAATGCTTCGCGCTGGTTAGAACGTAGCTGCTCGTATTTGCGTAATACACCTGCAAACTGCTGCTGGAGCGAGAGCGGAGGCAATGGAGTAGTCAACTCACGCAGTATTTCCAGGTTGATATTTTTCTGTGCGGACTCCGGTGCGTTTTTCTCAAGATGCTCCTGCAAAAACCCCAGCCAGTACTGGATATACTCGGTCACGACACCATCGCGAGGTAAAAAACCGACAACGCTGTCGGGGAAACACGCCGGATAGGTAAGGATTCCAGTCTTTCCTATGTTAGCTGCGATCGTTATACAAAGAGTCCCAGCAGGCCAGACTTTGCTTTGTTTCAATCCTGCTTCTGAGTAGGTCTGATGGTGCTCTTTGATGTATTTATCGCAGTTGGCTATGTCGCCCGTCTGAATAAAAGGATAGCGCCCGCCATAGAGGTGCGGCGCGTTTCTTGGGCGATGCTTAGATCGGCCGCGATCCAGCGCGCCCAACGTTGCGAATTCAACGCGATCCCAGCCTTTTGTATTTCGTGCTGGGTCTCCGAACATCTCGATGAAGACGGATATCAGGAAGGTGTCGCTGAGTTCGAGGGCGTAGCGGCGGGTGCGGCGCAGCCGGTCTGCCTGCGCCAACAGCCCTGCAATTCGCTTTTGCTCGGACAAGTCTGGCAGCGGTATGTCGCACTCTCTCAGAATCGTTGTATTGAGGCCTTGCATAATGGCACCGCGTGCCATTTTCTGAAGCTGAACGTCTATGACACTACTGTTAATCGCATAGCAGAGGTAAGCCGGAAAGACGCGGTCCGTATCGACACGCATCCTGAATAGGTGCGAATCAAAAATCGCTTTGCCCAACTTGTGCGGAACGACGGCAGCTCGTCCAATTGTGCCCATAGTCGTAACAAGCACGTCATCAGGCGCAATTTCATAGTCGGATAGTTCCTTAAATTTTGCAGGCGCAACGAAGCGTCGGAAGCCCTTTTCGAATTGATTGGGCAAGACGTTCTCAATTCCGACAACAGGAATCCCGGTATCGACCAGCTCAGACTTTTTCAGTGAGCTTCCGAAGGGGCCTATTTTAAATGCCCCGTGTTCATTTAGAGCGAGGTCGCCAATCTTAATGGTGCGCAGACTCACAGCTGGGCAAGTAGTTTTTCCAACGTCCCAACGTCGGTGGTTGCGCCGGCTTCGAGTTTGCGCAGACGTTCGAGCGTAATGGCAGGCCTTTCATAGAACACCTCGTCCTGCTCAATCTGCCGGTAGCGGCTGGCGGAAAGGTCGTAGTTGTTCGCCTTCACCTGATCCTCGGTCACCCAGAACTGGCGGCCCAGTTGGTTGATTTCGGTCTGCAGCGGTGTGATCTGCGCCTGAAGCTCCGCGAGTTCAACCTCGGCCGTTTCACGCGCCGCGCGGGCGGCGCCCGCGTTGCCGTCTTTCGCGACCACCTCCTCGAATTTGAGCCGGTGAATGGTCTCGTGATGCTTCAGTCGGTCGGCCTTGAGCGGTGCGATCTGTTTATTTAGTTCAGCGAGGCGCTGGGAGCGAATTTGCTGAAACTTGGTATCGCGGCGCTGCTGCCAGCAGTCGAGCAGGTCCGGGATGTCGTTCTCGGGCACTTTCTGGCGCTTGTCGTCGAGCGAAAAGCCGTCATGCTCCATGTCGTAGAACCAGATCTTTTCCGTGGTGCCGCCCTTGGTGAACCGCAGCACGGCCGTGGAGACGCCGGCGTAGGGCCGGAACACGCCGCTCGGCATGGAGATCACCGCGTCGAGCCGGTTCTGCTCGATCAGCAGCCTGCGGATTTCGACGTGTGCCTTGCTCGATCCGAACAGCACGCCGTCGGGCACGATCACCGCCGCGCGACCGCCGTTTTCCAGCAGCCTCAGGAACAAGTGCAGGAACAGGATTTCGGTCTTCTTCACCTTGGCGGGCAGCGAAGCGTTGACGTCGGCGGCGTCGACCGCGCCCTTGAACGGCGGATTGGCAAGCACGATGTCGTAGCATTTCTCTTCGTTGAAGGCCTTGGACAGGGTGTCGCTGTAACGGAAGTTGGGCGAGGCAATGCCGTGCAGCATCAGGTTCATGCTGCCGATGCGCAGCATGGTCATGCCCGAATCGCTGTCGTAGCCGGTGATCGCCTGCCGCTGCGCGTCTTCGGTGAATACTTCGCGCGGCAGCTTGGCACCGGTGACGCCGTGCGGGTAGCCCTCCTCGTCGTAGGTGAGGTCGCGCGGGTCGGTATGGGTTTCGAGCAAATGCTGCCAGGCATTCACCAGGAAGCCGCAGGTGCCGGCCGCGGGATCGCACACGCGATCACCGGGCTGCGGATCGACCATTTTCACCATCATGCGGATGATGTGGCGCGGGGTGCGGAACTGGCCGTTGGTGCCGGCAGTGTTGAGCTTGGACAGCAGGTATTCGTAGAGATCGCCCTGCACGTCCTGGTTCTGGGCTGAAATCTGCAAGGCGTCGATGGCTTTGCAGGCTTCGATCAGGAGACTCGGTTTGTTGATCTTGAACTCGGCGTTTTCCATCTGCTGTGCGAACGAGCCGCCCGCGCCGCCTAAGGTCTTGATGAATGGAAAGACTTCCTCCTTCACGGCCTTGAGCGCCTTGTCGGCCGGCAGTTGAGTCCAGTGCGACCAGCGCAACTCCTTGCGCGGAAAGGCTGGCGTGTGCTTCTTGCCGCGCCGCTGCGCCGCACGCTCGTTATCCTGCTCTTTCTCGTCGAGGCGCTTGAGAAACAGCAGGAAGCTCAACTGCTCGATCGCGTCGAGCGGGTTCGAGAGGCCGCCCGACCAGAGTTTGTCCCAGAGCGAATCGACGGCGGAGCGGAGATTGGAATCGGTCAGCATGGAGCTTTATCCGCAGATTGACGCAGACTCGCGCAGATTATTTTCGAACAATTCTACAATCGTGGGAAACACTGTTCGATTTCCACACCATATTCATGTTTCGAGTCTTTTGAGTTCATCGGCGTAAATCTGTGAAATCTGCGGATCGCTTTGCATGGGTGAACACCAACCGTTTATATTCCAGCGAACGAGCGCCGAAATTCAGCAGCAGAGCGCGGGAGAGGCCGGTGATTTTAAGATAATTGATCGTCTGAGCTTCCTCGACCCCCGTGAGTCGGCCAAGGGCTTTGATTTCTACCAACACCTCGTCAAAACAAATGAAGTCCGCACGGTAACTGGAGGGAAGCTTCTGTCCTTTGTAAAAGACGGGAAGCGTTACCTCGCGCTCGAAGGGGATTTGCCGCGAACCCAACTCAGCCGCGAGCGCGTCTTGATACACCGCTTCGAGAAAACCGAACCCCAGTTCCCGATGTGCCTCCATGGCCGCGCCGATAATGGCATAAGTCTGTTCGTCGGTTTTCTGTAAATCGGCGTTCATCTGCGTCAATCTGCGGATCACTAAGCGGCGAGGCGCTCAGTCAGGTTCAGGATTTCGCGCACTTCGGCCGGATTGAAAAAGCGATCGACCGCGTTGCGGCCGAACACGGTGAGCGGCGGCTCGTACAGTTCGGCTTCGGCCAGACGGCGCTGCTTGAGAAACAACTCCTGCACCGCGCGCAGGAAGCGAATCTGGTCGGCATTGTAACGGTGTGCGGCGACATGGTGCTCGAACGCGCGCTCGACCACTTGGGTGTAATCGGGTATCGCGTCGAGGGTAAGTACGTGGCGCAGAAAACCGAGGAAGTTGTCGGTCTTAAGCCCATAAGCGATGCGGATGAGCTTGGGCGAGAGGTGTAGATCGCCCTCGCCCAGTTCGTGATGCAGGGTGCGCTCCAGGTCGACCAGTTGCTCGTCGCTCGCCTCGCGACCTTCGCGGATGGCGGCAAGCGCCGGATCGGTCTCGACGATCTGCAGGATGCGGGCCTCGACGCGCCGGCGGTATTCCTCGACATGGATTTGCTGCCCGCCTTCGCCCACCGAGATGTAGCCGCGTGTTTCGATGAAGTCCGGCAAGTCGATCTTGAGAAAAGCGCTGGGGCGGTTGCGCCGGTTCTTCATCATCGGCGCAAGATCGGCGATCAGTCGCGTCAGTTGGGCCGGCTCGGCGGAGGCGAGCGCGTTCGAGAGCGCGAGCTTGGCGCTGGGGAAGCGCTCGACCAGTTGCTCGATTTCCGGCAGCAGGCTCACGTCCTCGGCAATCGACTGCAGCAATTGCGGCGACGACCGGCCCGACAGTATCTGGAGTTTCAGGCGCTCGACCTTGTGCGTGAAGGTTTCGGCGGCGACATCGACGTCCGCCGCGAAGCGCAACAGCGGCCCCACCTTCACGCGCAGAAAGTCGATCCCGGCCGGGGTAAGCAGTGTCCAGAAGCCTTCCTCCCAGGCTGGCTCGATCTCCGCCCAGACCTTGCGCACCGGAAACGAGTCCTGCGGAATGCGGTCGAGCATCGCCCGCAGGTCCGACACGGTCTGAATGAACGGCGCGGATTCCTGATCGGGGAGTTGGGCTTCGAGCAGTTTCAGTCGGGTATTGAAAATCGAAACCAGCACGGGCACTTCGGAGGGCACCCGGTCGTCTGCCTGTCTGTTGAAGTCGTTCTGCCAGAAATCGATGATCTTGAATTCGGTCTTGCGGCCTTCGGGCAGGCGGTCGAAGAACCTGCACGCCTGGTGATTGCGCGTGCCGCGGCCAATCATCTGCCAGAGCTTGATACGCGACTGGACCGGCTTCATGAAGATTAAGTTCACGACCTCGGGAACGTCTATCCCGGTGTCGAGCATGTCCACCGAAATGGCGATGCGCGGCAGGTCGTTCTTCTTGAACTTGGTGATCAACCCGTCGCCGTAGCTGCCGTCGCGCACGCGCTCGGTGGTGGACGTAACGACCTGCGCTACGCCGACGTGCTGCGGATACATTTCCTCGAACACTTCCGCAATGCGGTGCGCGTGAGCCTTGGTCATGGCGAAGACGATGGTCTTGCCCGGAAGCTGCGCGGACTGGTCCTTGAGGCAGACTTCCATGATCTCTTCCCACTGCCTGCGCAGGGTGTCCTTGTTGCTGACTTCGATTTCGATTTCAGTGCCGGCATAGTCGATGGCGTCGGGATCGATACCCTGCTCGATCAGCGCGTTGCGGTCTTCCTCGGTGAGATCGGCGCCCTTGATGCCTTTGCGCTGAAAGCCCGTATGGGCCTGATACAGGCTGAAATCAACAAGGAACTTCTCCTTGACCGCTTGCTGGTATTCGTAAAGGAAGGTCGGCGTCGCGCTGTCGCACTGAAAAACCCGGAAGGTGTCGCGGTCGATGAAGTTGGCCGGCGTCGCGGTGAGGCCGACCATGCGCGCGTCGAAGTACTCGATGACCTCGGTGAATCGCCGGAAAATGGAACGGTGCGCCTCGTCGAAGACGATCAGGTCGAAGAATCCGGGATTGAATTTCTGATAGCACAGGCTCAGGGTCTGCTCGGTAGCGACGAAAAGGCGCTTCTGCGTATCGACCTTCCAAGTGTAGATGCGGTCGCGCGGTTCGTTGGGCAGGTGCGCCTTGAAGCCGTCGGTGAGCGCCTGGTCAACAAGGGCATCGCGGTCCGCGAGAAACAGCATGTTCTGAGCTTGATTCGCGCGGAGGAACAAGTCGAACAACGCCATCGTGGTGCGAGTCTTGCCGGTGCCCGTGGCCATTACCAGCAGCGCGCGGCGCTTGTTGGCCGCGAAAGCTTCTGCGACGCGGCGGATAGCTTCGTGCTGGTACGGCCGATCGACGATCTTTGTGTTGATCGGCACATTCGGCAGCGGCTGACCGTTCTGTCGCAGAAAAAGGAGGCGCTTCAAGTCTTCGGGCGAGAAAAAACCGGCAACGACGCGCGGATTGGCTTGCCCGACTTCCCAGAACCAGGTTTCGAGGCCGTTGGTCATGAAACCGAACGGCGCGTACGACTGGCGCTTTGCGATTTCAGTTACGTAGTGGCGGAGTTGCTCGTCGGCCTCGCGCGGATTGCGCGAGCAGCGCTTCGCCTCGACGACGGCAATGACTTCGCCGCCGGGCGCGTAAAGGCAGTAGTCGGTGACGCCGTTCCACGGCTCCGCGTCGTAGCCATCGACGGGAATCTCGAAACCGACCTGCGTGCGGTCATCGAGATTCCAGCCGGCGTCGCGCAACGCCGGGTCAATGATGACGTAGCGGGCCTGGGCTTCGTTTAGCGAAGAGGTCGTGGTAGGGCGGCGCATGAAAACTCGGCTAGCCTTAGACGTTTTCAACGGTTGAATCCGAACCTTATCCAATTACTCGGCGTAGTCCGGATTTTGCGGAGCCCATGGTAACATTCAGTACAAATTTACTGTCGGCCAAGTCCATGTCGCGCGGTCTTCCCAATTCAATAGACGATACCCTCTCCCTCCTTGCCCAAGGCGAATACGTCGCCGAGCGCTCGCTTGCCACGGCAGTATTCCTTGCATTGCGCATGGGCCGGCCATTGTTTCTGGAAGGCGAAGCCGGCGTGGGCAAAACCGAGATCGCCAAGGTACTGGCGCAAGTCCTCGGCCGCCAGCTCATCCGGCTGCAGTGTTACGAAGGCCTGGACATCGCGTCGGCCGTGTACGAATGGAATTACCAGCGCCAGATGATCGAGATCCGCCTCGCGGAGGCGGATGGTGCGGGTTCGCGGGAAAAACTCGAGAAAGACATCTTCAGCGAGCGCTTCCTGATCCGCCGGCCGCTGCTGCAGGCGCTGGACGCGAAGGCCGGCGATGCGCCCGTACTGCTCATCGACGAGCTGGATCGAACCGACGAACCGTTCGAGGCTTATCTGCTGGAAGTGCTGGCGGATTTCCAGGTCACCATTCCCGAAATCGGCACTATCAAGGCAGAGCGCCCCCCGATCGTCGTCATCACCTCGAATCGCACGCGCGAAATCCATGACGCGGTCAAGCGCCGCTGCCTCTATCACTGGGTGGATTACCCGACCGCCGCCGCCGAACTCGAGATCGTCCGGCGCAAGGTGCCCGGCCTGGCCGAGAAGCTGTCCGGCGACATCGTCGCTTTCGTGCAGAAACTGCGGGCAGCGGATCTGTTCAAACGCCCCGGCGTCGCCGAAACCATCGACTGGGCCAAGGCTTTGGTCGAACTGGACCGCCGCTCGCTCGATGCAGGCGTCGTCAATGACACCCTAGGCGTGCTGCTCAAGTATCAGGACGACATCGCCGCCGTGCGCGGCAGCGAAGCCGCCCGCATCCTCGATGAGATTTCCACTCACTAAATCCTAAAGCAACTTCTCAACGCAAAGGCGCAAAGGACGCGAAGGTCGCAAAGGAAAACAAAAGCGGCCGGGGGGAAAAACATTTGCGATAGACAGTGTTGACAGGAAATCGCCAGGTTTCATATTCAAAATGCGTTAAGACGTGAGTTTTCCAATACACCGGGGCGTAAAGTGGATGAGAACGCGCTGTCCCATGAAGTAATAGGAGCCGCGATCGAGGTTCACAGGGTTTTAGGTCCTGGCCTGTTGGAGTTTATTTACGAAGAAGCCCTCGTCATCGAACTCGAAGATCGAGGATTAAACATCGTTCGGCAGGCGGAAGTTGAAGTTTGGTACAAGGACCGGCAACTTGAGAACAAACTTCGACTGGACATTCTGGTTAACGGGATCGTGATCGTTGAAGTCAAATCGGTCGAAACAGTCCTTCCCGTTCATGAATCGCAGTTGCTGAGCTATCTTCGACTATCAAATAGGAAGCTCGGTTTACTGGTCAATTTCAATACCGTCGTCCTCCGAAGTTCCATCAGGCGTGTGGTTAACAATCTATGAATCGCCTTTCTTTGCGACCTTTGCGTCCTTTGCGCCTTTGCGTTGGGTGTTGCCTTAGTTGGGTGTTGCCTTAGATGAAGCTTGCTGAAAACGTGGTGCACTTTGCCCGCGCACTGCGCAAGGCGGGCGTGCCGGTGGGGCCGGACCGGGTCATGGACGGGTTGCGGGCGATCGGGTTGGCGGGCATCGAGAACCGCGACGACTTCTACTGGGCGCTGGCCTCGGTGTTTCTGTCCAGGCACGAACAATTCGAATTATTCAACCAGGCCTTCAGGCTGTTCTGGCGCGAGCGCTACCTGCTCGATCGCGCGCTGCAGGGTTTGCCGGTCGCGGCGCCCGCGAACTTTCCTCCCGACAAGACACCGAACCGGATTGCCGAGGCACTCGGATTGACGAAGAAGGTGCCCATGCGTGCCGGTACGGAAGACGACGAGCCCGATGTCCTGTTGAGCGCCTCGGAACTGGAGCGTTTGCAGCGCCGGGATTTCGAGACCATGACCCCGGAGGAACTGGAACAGGCAAAGCGGTTAATCGCCGGATTGAGGCTGCCGATCCCGCAGATTCCGACACGGCGCCTGCGGCCCGATACGCATGGGCGACGGGTGGATCTGCGCGCGACGCTACGCGCCAGCCTGCGCGGCAACGCCGATATCATTCCGCTCCGCCGCCGTTCCTATCGCCGCCGCCATCCGCCGCTGGTCGTGCTCTGCGATATCTCCGGCTCGATGAGCCGTTATTCGCGCATGTTCCTGCACTTCCTGCATGCGATCACCAGCGATCGCGATCGCGTGCACAGTTTCGTTTTCGGTACGCGGCTTACCAATATCACGCGGCAACTGCGGCATCGCGACGTCGACGTTGCGCTGGACGCAATTTCGGGAACCGTCGCCGACTGGTCCGGCGGCACGCGCATCGGCGCCACGTTGAAGGAATTCAACCAGCGCTGGTCGCGCCGCGTGCTGGGTCAGAACGCCGTGGTCATGCTGATCAGCGACGGACTCGACCGCGATGCGGGCCAGGACCTGACCGAGCAGATCGAGCGCCTGCACAAGTCATGTCACCAACTGATTTGGCTGAACCCGCTGCTGCGCTTCGAAGACTTCGAGCCGAAAGCGGCGGGCGTGCGCCTGATGCTGCCGCACGTGGACGCGTTCCTGCCCGCGCACAACATCGAAAGCCTCACCGACCTGGCGCGCTCGCTGCAACCCGGTCGCGCGTTCAGCCGGTCAACGCCGCATCCGTTCACTCTGGCTGCCTAAAGCTTTTCCCCGCGCACCATCCGGGTGCCCGATGCTCATAATCAGGCGCTCCCCAAGTCGGCTTCCCGCAATCCGGCGCGTATTGGCCCGCGTATCGGCGTAAAACGCGCGCGGATGTACCCATTTACGTCGCGCTCGACGGCATTGCCGCCGCGCATGATTTCTGCTTAACTGTCTGCCCGGATCGTTCCCTCATTCGAGCGACAAACCCGACCATGAGCTTCTTCAGTGTCGACATGCGCGTACTGCGTTCTTTCATTTCGGTCGTCGAGACCGGCAGCGTCACGGAAACTGCGCGCCGGCTCGGACGCACGCAACCTGCGATCACGCTGCAGATGAAACGACTGGAGGACCTCACCGGCAAAATCCTGTTCAAGCAGGATAGCCGGCGGCCGGTGCTGACCGAGCAGGGCGACCTGGTGCTGTCGTACGCAAAATCGATTCTGCGGCTGCACGACGAGTTGCAGACCAAGCTATCGTCGCCGGACATCGAAGGCCACGTCGTGCTGGGCACGCCGGACCTTTATGCCGCGTACCTGCTGCCATCGATACTTGCGTTGTTCCGCAAATCCTTTCCGCGCATCCAGGTCGAACTGCGCTGTTCGCTGTCGACGCCGCTCGTCAGCCTGGTGCAGCACGGCGAAGTCGACATTGCGCTGGTGACGCGCATGCCCGGCTTCACCGGCGGCCAGGTCGTGCGTCAGGAACAACTGATCTGGGTCATGGGCGAAGGCCACGACGTGCATCTCGCCGAACCGGTGCCGCTGGCCGTGCTGCCGCCGGGCAACATCTATCGCGACTATGCGATCGAGGGACTGGAGCGGCAGGGCCGCAAGTGGCGCATCGCTTGCGTGAGCGAAAGCGTGGGCGGCCTGCAGGCCGCGGTGTTCGCCGGCATGGCCGTCACCGTGCTGTGCAAGAGCGCGCTGGTGCACGGCATGAAACAGATCGGCATCAACGAATACTTCCCGCCGCTGCCCAAGGTTGACCTGCTGCTCTATCGCGCCTCAGGCCAGAGCACGCCGGCGGCGACAGCGCTGCACGAATACCTGGCCCATTGTCTCGGTACGCTTAATGCGGAAGGCCGCGCAACCATCGAAGCTCTTGCCCATGCGGCGAAGGAGCAACCCAAATCCACAGGCGGAGCGGCGGTGACCGCCATCACCGGCGCCCGGCGCAAATCAACCGCCGTTCGCGAAACCCGGCCAGCGGCCTGAGCCGAGTCCCGCCGCTTCGAACGCCGCGGCGACACGGAAGATGCGACCCTCTTCCAGCCACGGCGCGATGATCTGCAATCCGATCGGCAGGCCGTCGCGATCGAAGCCGCAGGGAATCGTCGCCGCCGGCAATCCCGCCAGATTGATTGGCCAGGAAAACGGCGACCAGCCCAGGTGTGGATCCACCGGCCGGTTCTCGACTTCGCCCACGCCGAGCGTCCCGGCCGCGAACGCGGTGACAGCGACCGTCGGCGTGACAAATACCTGTACACGCTGAAACGCCTTCAGGAACTGGCTGCGCAGCATGGTACGACGATGCATGGCATCGACGTAATCCGTGCCCTGATACTGTCGCCCGCGTGCGATGACTTCCTGGTATTCGCGATCGGAACGCGCCAGCGCTTGATGGTCGCGCGTCAGCACCGCGGCCGCCTGCTCGGTATACGCAATCGGTTTGATCGTGCTCTCCAGCACTTCGGGATCGAGCCCCAGATCGTCGGCTACAAGATCTGCGCCCAGATCGGCAAAGATCCTCAGCGCGGTTGCGAATGCGTCGCGTACGTCGGGCGATACCGCCGCGAATCCGAAATCCGGCGTGAATGCCATGCGGACGCCGTCGAGACGCCCCGGCGTCGTGTCGTAATGCCTCTGCCCTACCGGCAGACTCGCGGCATCGCGCGCATCGTGTCCGGCGATCACCTCCAGCAATAACGCCGCATCGCGCACGTTGCGTCCGATCGGACCGGTATGCGCTAGCGAAGCCCATGACGGCGGAAAGAATCCCGGTGCGCGGGGTACCAGGCCAAATGTCGGCTTGATGCCGAACACGCCGCAGAACGAGGACGGCACGCGGATCGAACCGACGCCGTCCGTTCCCAGTGCGAGCGGCCCGCATCCGGCGGCGACCGCGGCCGCGGCGCCGCCGCTGGAGCCGCCGCTGGTACGATCGAGCCGCCAGGGATTGCGCGTGACGCCGGATACCGGGCTGTCGGCCGTGAGCTTGTATCCGGATTCGCAGGTCGTGGTTTTGCAAGTGATGATCGCGCCCGCCTTGCGCAGAGACGTGACCACCGCGGAATCGACCTCCGGCACGAAGTCCTCGAACACCGGGGCACCGCCGCGCGCCGGAACGCCGGCGACGAAAATGAGGTCCTTCACCGTCACCGGAATCCCGGTCAGCGGCCCTATCAAGCCTCCGCTGCGCCACGCCCTGGTCGCCGCCTTCGCCTCTGCGCGCGCGGAGTCGAACATCTGCGTGACCATCACATTGCAGATTTCATCGGTTTCCTCGAGCGCGCCGATCACCTCGTCGATGACATCGGAAGGCGTGAAACTGCCGACGCGATAGCCTTCGAGGAGATCGGTGGCCGGCAGGCGCGCGAGTTCGCCGATCTTCGGCGCCTGCTTCTTGCGCAAGCCTTCGGTTGCCGCCATCAATTTTTACCACCGCCCGCGACCAGGGTCGCCACCGCGCGCCGCGTCAGGACACTGATGAGGTTGGCGCGAAACTGCGCGTCACCATGCATGTCGGCGTTGAGCCCATCGGCAGGAAAACGGAATCCCGCCAATGCCTCGGGAGCAAACTTCTCCGAGAGCAAAGATTCCAGCGCCGTAGCGCGGAACACGTAGGGCGCCGCACCGGTGACTGCGACGCGCACGCCGGAGGAAGTTCTGGCGACGAACACGCCAACCAGCGCGTAACGCGACGCCGGGCTGCGGAATTTCTCGTAAGCCGCCATTGCCGGCAGCGGAAACGTCACCTGCAGAATGATTTCGCCGGCTTCGAGCGCGGTCTCGAACATGCCGACGAAAAACCGGTCAGCCGGGATTTTGCGCTTGCTGGTGGTGATCGTCGCTCCAAGGCCCAACAGTGCCGCGGGATAGTCGGCCGCCGGATCGTTGTTGGCGATCGAACCGCCGATCGTACCGCGGTTGCGAACCTGCGGATCGCCGATGCCTCCGGCCAGCACCGACAACGCGGGGATCAGGCGGCGCACGTCCGCCGAGGCGGCCACGTCCGCGTGGCGCGTCATCGCGCCGATGCCGACCTCCCCCTTGCCTGCGCGAATGCCGCGCAATTCGGCAAGTCCGCCGAGATCCACCAGCGCCGGAGGCAAGGTCAGCCGCATCTTCATCGCCGGGATCAGCGTCATGCCGCCGGCAAGCAGTCGCGTATCCGGTACGGCAGAAAATGCCCTGGCGGCCTCCGGGAGACTGGACGGACGATGGTAGTCGAAGCTCCTCATGCTTTCGCTCCTGCTGGTGTGAGTTTCATTTGATGACTTACACGCCGCCGGCGTTGGCGATGATGCGCCATACGCGATTTGGCGAAGCCGGCATGTCCACGTGCGTCACACCGAGATGCTGGAGCGCATCGACGACCGCGTTGATCACGGTGGCGGGCGATCCGATGGTGCCGACCTCCCCGCAGCCCTTCACGCCGAGCTCGTTGTGCGTGCAGGGCGTGATGTGCGTTTCCACGGTCATCGCCGGCACGCTGTCGGCGCGCGGCATGCAGTAGTCCATGAACGAACCCGACAGCAACTGTCCCGAGTTGGGGTCGTAGACGCAGTCCTCGAACAACGCCTGGCCTACGCCCTGCACCACGCCGCCGTGGATCTGTCCCTCGACGATCATCGGATTGATGACCGTTCCCACATCGTCGACCGCAACGTAGCCGAGCAGTCGCACGAAGCCGGTTTCCGGATCGATCTCGACCTCGGCAATGTGCGCGCCGCAGGGGAAAGTGAAATTCACCGGATCGTAGAACGATTGCTCTTCCAGTCCGGGCTCGAGGATCTCCAGCGGATAGTCGACCGGAAAATGCGCCATCAGCGCGACGTCGCCGAACGTCTTTTTGCGGTCCGTGCCGGCCACCGAGAACACGCCACCCTCGAACTCGATGTCGCTTTCCGCCGCCTCCAGCATGTGCGCGGCGATCTTCCTGCTCTTGACGATCACCTTGTTGGCCGCCTTCGCCAGCGCCGAACCGCCGACCGCGGCCGAGCGCGAACCGTAGGTGCCCAGTCCGAACTGCACCTTGTCGGTATCGCCGAATACAATTTCGACGTTCTCTGCCGGAATGCCGAGCTTGTCCGATACGATTTGCGCGCAAGTGGTCTCGTGTCCCTGGCCATGGCTGTGCGTGCCCATCAGCACCGTCACGTGTCCCGTCGGATGCACGCGCACGGTCGCGCTTTCGAACAGGCCGCCACGCACGCCGAGCCGGATGGCGATGCGCGATGGCGCCAGGCCACAGGCTTCCACGTAGGTACACAAGCCGATGCCGCGAAGCTTTCCGCGTTTGGCCGCCTCCGCCTTGCGCGCGGGAAAGCCCTTCCAGTCCGCGGTGAGCAAGGCCTTTTCCAGGCAGCCGAGCGGGTCGCCGCTGTCGTAGTTCATCATGACCGGCGTCTGGTAGGGATAGGCCTCCTTGCGGATGATGTTGCGGCGGCGGATTTCGGCCTTGTCGATCTTCATCTCGATTGCGGCGACATCGACCAGGCGCTCCAGGCAGAACGTGGCTTCCGGCCGTCCGGCGCCGCGGTACGCATCGACCGGCAGCGTATTGGTGAATACGCATTTGACCTCGCAGTAGACTGTCGGCGTGGTGTAGACGCCGGCCAGCAGCGGACCGTACAAATTGGTCGGAATGTTCGGACCGAAAGTGGAAAGGTAGCCGCCCATGTTGGCGGTGGTGCTCACGCGCAGGCCGAGGAATTTGCCGTTCTCGTCGAGCGCCAGCTCGGCTTCGGTGACGTGATCGCGCGCGTGGGCGTCCGAAATGAAGCCCTCGCTGCGTTCGCACACCCACTTCACCGGCCGCCCGACCTTGCGCGACGCCCACGTGACCAGTACTTCCTCGGCGTAGTGAAACTGCTTCACGCCGAATCCGCCGCCGACATCGGGCGACACGACCCTGAGCTTGTGCTGGGGAATGCCGAGCACGAAATTGCCCATCAGCAACTTGGCGATATGCGGAAACTGGCTGGTCGTCCACAATGTGTGATGGTCGCGCGAAACATCGTAGTCGCCGATCGCGGCGCGCGGTTCCATCGGATTGCCGACCAGGCGGTTGTTGACGAGGCTGATGCGCGCGACGTGCGCGGCCTTCCTGAACGCGGCATCGGTCGCCGCCTTGTCGCCGATTTCCCAGTCGACGCAGACGTTGTCCGGAATGTCGTCGAAGACCGCTGGCGCGCCCGGCTTGAGCGCATCGAGCACGCCGACGACGGCGGGGAGTTCCTCGTAGTCCACCATCACCGCTTCGGCGCCATCGCGTGCTTCTTCGAGCGTTTCCGCAACCACGAACGCGACCGGATCGCCGACGTGGCGCACCTTGCCCTGAGCCAGCGCCGGATGCGCGGGTTCCTTGGTTGCGGCTCCGCCCTTGCCGGTGACCGGCCACGCGCACGGCAGACCGCCCACCTTGTCCGCCAACAGATCATCACCGGTGAACACGGCAACCACGCCCGGCAGCTTGAGCGCCGCGCTCGCTTCGATAGCCTTGAGGCGCGCGTGCGCATGCGGAGAGCGCAGCAGCACGCCGAAAGTCATGTTGTGGAACTTCATGTCGGCAACGTAATTGCCGCGCCCGAGCAGGAAGCGCATATCTTCTTTGCGGCGGATCGCCGCGCCGATGCCGGTCGGATTCGACGTGGCCGGACTTTTCATAGGTTGATCGGGCATGGCGTCAGGCTCCTTTTCCATTGGCATGCATCGCGCTGGCTCCCGCCATGACCGACGCGACGATGTTCTGATAGCCGGTACAGCGGCAGATGTTGCCTTCGAGCCAGTTGCGGACCGCCTCCGGCGACGGCTTGGGATTGACCCTGGCGAAATCGACCGCGCTCATGATCATTCCCGGCGTACAGAATCCGCACTGCAATCCGTGCTGCTCGTGGAAAGCCTGTTGCATCGGATGCAAGCCGCCGGCCGGCGCCAGGCCTTCGATGCTGGTCACGGACGCGCCGTTCAATGTCGCCGCCAGCGTCGCACAGCTTTTTACCGATGCACCGTCGACGTGTACGACGCAGGCGCCGCACTGGCTGGTATCGCAGCCGACGTGCGTGCCGGTGAGTCCGAGGCGTTCCCGCAACAGTTCGGATAAAAGTTCCTGCGGCGGCACATCCACCGATACCGGTTTTCCATTGAGTGTGAAACTGATCTGCATGTCCCGATCTCCTGGCAACGAATCCCTACGACAGAAGCAATGAGCGTTCCGAGCGCCAGGCCGCGACGACGCTGTCGCCGACCGTGAACGAATCGGAGAAGAATTCACGTTCGGGGACATAAGCAACGAACTCCGTCTCCCCGATCGCGTCGAGCATGACCTTGACGAACGCTCCCTGATATTCGATCGCGCGTATACGCGTGTTGATGGTGTTCCATCCCGCCTCGGCCGCCGGGCCGGGGCGGCGCAGATGGATGTCGTCGCGGCGCACCGCCAGATCCACCCGATCGCCACCGTGGACAACGGAGCGGTCCTGCAGCGGCACGACGATGGCAGCGGCATCCGGCGCGCTGACCACGAGGCTGGTGCCGTTGACGCTTTCGACTTTGCCGGAGAGCACATTCTGGCCGCCGAGAAATTCAGCGACGTAACGGTCGCGCGGCTGTGCATAGACTTCGCGCGGCGCGCCCGCCTGCTTGATCTTTCCCTTCTCCATCACCACCACGATATCGGCCAGCGCGATGGCTTCGACCTGGGTGTGGGTGACGTGCACGAAAGTGATGCCGAGCTCGCGCTGCATGCGCCGCAATTCGGTGCGCATCTGGATGCGCAACTGCTCGTCGAGCGCGGATAATGGTTCGTCGAGCAGCAGCACGCGCGGTTCCGTGATGGCGGCACGCGCCAGCGCGACGCGTTGCTGCTGGCCGCCCGAGAGTTGTCCCGGCAAACGGTTGGCCAGCTCGGTCAACTGCACCTTCTCCAGCATGGCATCGGCCGTCTTGTATCGCTCGGCCGACGGCAGGCCGCGCACGCGCAGCGGAAAGGCGACGTTGTCGCGCACCGTCAGATGCGGGAACAGCGCGTACGACTGGAACATCATCGCCGTGCGCCGCTCCACGGGCGGCAGGCCGACCACGTCTTCGCCGCCGATCAGGATCTCGCCGCCGGTCGGATCTTCGTGGCCGGCGATCATGCGCAGGATCGTGGTCTTGCCGCACCCCGACGGGCCCAGGAAGCAGCAGTACGCCCCGTCGGGAATTTTCAGGTTCACGCCGTCCACCGCGGCGACATTGCCGAAGTGCTTGTAAACGCCGGCGAGCTCGATATCTCCTGTCGTGACTGTCATTGTTGCCTGCCCAATTGGTTGGAACGCCGCTTCTGCATCAGGGCGATCGCACCGAGGCAGACGCCGATGATCAGAAACGAAGCCAGTGTCGTGACCGTGCCGAGCGCATACAGGGACGGCGAGGTCACGTTCAGCGTCATGCTCCAGATTTCGAGCGGCAGCGTGTTGAGCGGCCCGGAGGTCTGCAACGTGCGCGAGAATTCATCGTAAGAAAGCGTGAAACCGAACAAGGCGACCGCGACGATGCCGGGCGCGAGGATGGGGACGACGACCATGCGGATGATCTGCCAGCGCGTCGCGCCGAGATCGCGCGCCGCTTCCTCCCAGGCGCGGTCGAAACGCGACATCACCGCGAACATCACCAGTACGCCGAAGGGCAGCGTCCAGCTCAGATGCGCGCCCAGCGCCGAGGTGTACCAGCTCGCCTGCAGTCCGAGATACTGGAACAACAGGCCGACGCCGATGCCGAGCACCAGGCCGGGCGCCACCAGGCTGCCGATCATCAGATAGAACACCACGCCATCGCCCTTGAAGCGGTTGCGGAATGCGAGCCCCGCCATGAACGAGCCCACGACCGTCAGCACCGTCACCAGGATCGCCAGCAGGATCGAGCGCTCGAAGCCGCCCTTCACGTCGCCGGTGCGCACTTGCGTGAATAGGTCGACGAACCAGTGCAGCGACAGGCCTTTCATCGGAAACACCAGGCCGCCGCGCACGTCTTGAAACGACAGGACGTAGATGCAGATCATCGGCCCGTACAACGCCAGTACGTAAGTCGTGAACAACGCGGCCAGTACCCAGAACGTCCATGGCCGCCTGTTCTCGTCGCGATAGGTGGCTACGCGCCGCGCGCTCTTGGGAAAGCGGGCGATCGAGGCCGGATGCGCGCTCATCGCGCGATCTCCTTGCGCACGTCCACGGTGCGCAGGATCAGCGCGATCATGATGACGACCACCAGCAGCAGGACGACCGAGGCCGCCGCTGCCGGCGGATATTGCAACACCCCGATGTCCTCGAACAGCGCCGAGACCACCGAAGCCGAACCGCCGCCGCTCATGACCTTGACCACGAAGAAATCGCCCATGACGATCGACAACACGAAGATCGAACCGAGCGCGATGCCGTTGCGGCTGAGCGGTACGACGATATGACGCATGATCTCGAAACGGCTCGCGCCGGCGTCGCGCGCCGCTTCCAGGGTGCGCTTGTCGATGCGCGACATGGCGTTGAAGATCGGCACGATCATGAATATGGTGAGCTGGTGCGTGTACGCGACTACCACCGCGAAATCGGAGAAGAGCAGGAATTCAAGCGGCTGGTCGATGGCACCGGTCGAGACCAAAGCCGAATTGATCAATCCGTTCTTGCCGAGCAGCGGGATCCAGGAAATCATACGGATGATGTTCGAGGTCCAGAACGGCACCGTACAGAGCAGGAAGAGACCGATCGCCAGCAACTGGTTGCGAACGTGGAATACCAGGAAGTACGCGATCCAGAAACCGATGACGAGAGTCAGCCCCCAGGTCAGCACTGCGAACTTGATCGTGCTTAAGTAGAGCTTCCAGGTCAGCGCGGCGGTGAATATCGAGGCGTAGTTCACCAGCGTGAAGTGCGGGATCATGCCGCCGAAGCCGTCGTGCTCCAGGAAACTCGCCACCAGCACGACCAGGATGGGCACCACGAAAAACGGGATCAGCACCAGCACCAGCGGCGAGATATACAGCCAGGACGCAATGTTCCAGCGCGGGCCCTTGGCGCGCGAAATGTCGGCGCTTGCAATCATGAGGACGTCCGTTGTGGCGATTTAAGCGGCCGGACTTCTTCCGAAGCCCGGCCGGCAACGATTGGAAAGGGCGTCACGCCACCTTGAAGTCGTTCCAGCGCTTGTTCATGTACTGCGCTTCGTCCATCAGCGTGTTCCAGCACGAAATGTTGGTCACGCGATCCAGGAACGAGCCGCCGTCGCGCTTGGCACCGGCCTTTTCCATCGGTACGCCGTACGGATCCATGATGGCTTCCTTGGCGGGCTTGCCTTCGTACCAGTAATCGACTTCGTTCGGGCTCAGGAATTTCTTCGCGGTCGAAGGCACCGGGCTGTAGTAGCCGTAGCGTGCAACGAAACCACCCTGCCAGCCGGACAGATACCAGTTCAGATATTCGTAGGCCGCGTCGAGCTTCTTGCCCGACAGATGCTTCATCAACGCCATGCCGTTGCACCAGCCGCGGTAACCCTCCTTGCCGCCTTTCAGATTCACCGGGGCATAGATGCAGGGCATGCCTTTGACGCGCACCGCGGCCACGGCAGGCGACCACATCGACTGGATGATGACTTCGCCGGCCGCCATCAACTGCACCGACTGGTCGAAGGTCGTCCACGTCGCGCGGAAATGTCCCTGCTTCTTGAGCTCGATCAGGCGGTTGATGGTGAAGTCGATTTCCGACTTCGTCATGTTGCCCTTGTTGCCGTACTTGATCTCGCCGGCGCTCTCGAAGCACAGCGCGGCGTCCATGATGCCGATGGCGGGCACGTCGAGAATCGCGGCCTTGCCCTTGAATTCCGGATTGATCAGCTCCTTCCATTCGGTGATCTCGCGCTTGATCAGATCGGGTCGGTAACCCATCGAATCGGCGTTGTAGACCTGCGGCAGGAAAGTGCACCAGTCGGTGACGCCTTCATGCAACTCGGTTGCATCCGGCTTCGAAATGTACATCGCTTCATAAGGCGAGATGCCCTGGCGCGAGACCACCTTGCCGTTGATCTCGCCCTTGGTGAAGATCGGCAGGATATTGTCGAACTCCTTGATCTTCTTGCGCTCGATGCCCTGCAGCACGCCGCGCTTGGTGGCGAGTTTCGCCTGCCAGCCTTCGACGTCGGCGATATCGACGGTGTTAGGCTGCGTGACGAAGCGGTTGATCGACGCCGACGTGTCGAGATTCTGCATCGTCACCTTGAAGCCGAGATCCTTCGACGCCTGGTCGCCGATGGCCTTGACCACCGAGTACGACACGCCGACGTGGCGTAACTCTATGTTCTTGATCTCCTGCGACCAGATCAACGGGAAACCGGTGATCGCCTGCGCGCCTGCGACGCCGGCTGCCGCTGCCGCACCTTTCAGTATCGTCCTGCGGGCGGCGTCGACGCCGGAGTCGGGTGTTGCGGTGTCCCCTTCGATCGCCAACGCTGCTTTTTTCGGTTCAATGCCTTCGCTCATGATTTAAGACTCCCCAGATAAAGTCCAGACTCCTCGTTGCTTCCAGACGGTTGACGGATGTGCTGACTGTTTATGTGAATGCAGCCTAGCAATCGAAATTTGAAAAAGATAATGAGTAGTTGTTATCGGCGACTGCGAATTCCTGTTATGAGCTGAAGTTCGCGCTTGAACGCCACAAAAGCGGGCGCATAATCCCGGAGCCCGGCCCAATGCGGTGCACGGAACCCATCAAGGAGAGACGGCAACATGGAAATGAGCGGCGAGCAGCGCATCCCTCTTTCGCAACAGCGCGTGTGGGAAGCGCTCAACGATCCGGAAATCCTCAAGGCCTGCATTCCGGGCTGCGAAAGCATCGAGCGGGTGTCCGACAACGAATACAAGGTTGCGATGACCGCCGCGATCGGTCCGGTGAAGGCGAAGTTCAGCGGCAAGCTGGTGCTTGCCGATATGAATCCACCGAATTCTTACTCCCTCGCATTCGAAGGTTCCGGAGGTGCCGCCGGTTTCGGCAAAGGCAGCGCGCAAGTCAGCCTCGCAGCGGAAGGCAGCGGCACGCTGCTCACTTACCAGGCGAGGGCCAGCGTCGGCGGCAAACTCGCGCAGATCGGTTCGCGGCTGATCGATGGCGTGGCCAAGAAAATGTCGGATGACTTCTTCGCCCGCTTCAACAAGACCGTTGCACCAGAGGCGGAACCAATAATTCAGACGAACACCGTTCAACCACCCTCCAACGGGCCTGCAAAATTCGCCCTGCCAGTCTGGGCCTGGGTCGGCGGCGGCATCATCGTCCTGCTGATATTGCTGTACCTGGTCAGGTGAGCGAAGGGCCGGCGCGGTGAGCGCCGACGTCGTCATCATCGGCGCCGGCGGCGCCGGCATGATGTGCGCGATCGAAGCAGGCAAACGCGGCCGCCGCGTGCTGCTGCTCGACCACGCCGAAAAGCTGGGCGAGAAAATCCGCATCTCCGGCGGCGGACGCTGCAATTTCACCAACATCGACGCGCGGCCGGAGAATTTTCTTTCCGCGAATCCCGATTTCTGCCGCTCCGCGCTGGCACGCTACACGCCGCGCGACTTCATTGCGCTGGTGGAGAAGCACGGCATCGCCTGGCATGAAAAGAAACTCGGCCAGTTGTTCTGCGACGAGTCCGCGCAGCAGGTTATCGACATGCTGAAGACCGAATGCGACAACGCCCACGTGCAATGGTGCATGCCGGCAAAAATCGCTTCAATTGAAAAACGCGAACGTTTCCTGATCGCCACCAGTCGTGGCAAATTTGAAAGCGCATCGCTGGTCATCGCCAGCGGCGGATTGTCGATTCCGCAGATCGGCGCCAGCCCTTTAGGTTATCGCATCGCGGAACAGTTCGGCCTCAAGGTCACGGAGCTGCGGCCGGCGCTGGTCGGACTCACGTTCGCTCCGGAAACCCTGGCGCAGTTCGCCGACCTCTCCGGCGTTTCCGTCGATGCGGTAGTCAGTTGCAACGGCATAAACTTTCGTGAAAATCTGCTGGTGACCCATCGCGGCCTGTCCGGACCCGCCATCCTGCAGATCTCCTCGTACTGGCGGCCGGGCCTGGATCTGTCGGTGAACCTGCTGCCGGAGCGGGACGCTTGGGAAATCCTCGAGAACGCGCAAGCTTCCGAAAAACTGCTCACCAATGTGCTCGGCGAATTTCTGCCGCAGCGGTTCGCCCAGCGCTGGGTCGAATTCAATTTCGAGAACCTGCCGGTGAAACGGTTCAGTGCGCCTCGCCTTCGCGAGATAGCGGCGCGCCTGCGCGACTGGCGCATCCGGCCGAGCGGCACCGTCGGCTACAAGAAAGCCGAAGTCACGCTGGGCGGCGTGGACACCCGCGAGCTTTCGTCGAAGACGCTGGAAGCCCGCAAACAGCCCGGGCTGTATTTCATCGGCGAAGTCGTGGACGTGACCGGCCACCTCGGCGGCTACAACTTCCAGTGGGCCTGGGCCTCCGGCCACGCCGCCGGCCAGGCTGTTTAGAGAAAATTCTCAACGCAAAGGCGCAAAGGACGCAAAGAGCGCAAAGGAAACCAAGATCAAGAGAATTGAAAGTAAACGCCCGCAATTTTCCGAATGCATCGTCTATTTCAAAGCGGGTAGCTAACCGCAGAATATTTTCAACTCCCCTCTTTTCCTTGCCTTGCTTTCCTTTGCGTCCTTTGCGTCCTTTGCGCCTTTGCGTCAAGGTGTAATTACTTAAGCCCTAAATTGGGTTTGGCCGCGGTGGGCGGGCTGAATTAAAATGGCGGTCTTTCGCGCCTGGCTGTCCTGAACCGTCCGGCCTATCGATCAAAATAAAAGGGGGAGTGCAATGAATCAACTCGACATGAGAGGCCGCAGCGCCATCGTCACCGGCGGCGCTTCTGGCATCGGCTTGGCCATCGCCAAACGGCTCGCGCAGTCGGGTGCCAATGTGGCCATCTGGGACATGAACGAAAAAACCATGGCGGACGCGGCCAAGTCTCTGGGTGCGATAAAGACTCACACGGCGAAAGTCGACGTCACCAAGCTCGAACAGGTCGAGGCGGCTTTCAAATCCACGCTGGCGGCATTCGGCAAAGTCGACGCGCTGGTGTGCTCCGCAGGCATCGCCGGCATGAACGCGCCGGCCTGGGAACTACCCGCCGAAGATTGGCTGCGCGTGCACGACATCAATCTCAACGGTGTCTTCTATTGCTGCCGCACCGTTCTCCCGCACATGATCAAGAACAACTATGGTCGCATAGTCAATATCGCCTCGATCGCGGGCAAGGAAGGCAATCCCAACGCCGCTGCCTACAGTTCATCGAAAGCGGCAGTGATTGGGCTCACCAAATCGCTGGGCAAGGAAACCGCCAAAAACGGTATCACGGTCAACTGCGTGACGCCGGCTGCGGTCAGAACGCCGATCTTCGATCAGGTGCCGCAGAGCCACATCGACTACATGCTCGCCAAGATCCCGATGGGCCGCTTCGGCCTGGTCGAGGAAATCGCCGCCACCGTCTCCTGGGCCTGCACCGAGGATTGCTCTTTCACCACCGGCGCGGTGTTCGATCTCTCCGGCGGCCGGGCCACTTACTAAAGCGAGACTAGATCCAGATCTTGAACCACGGAGGACACGGAGAGCACGGAGGAAAAACAAGAACGAGGAAGATCAATGTGCGTATTGGAGATGTCAGTTTGCAAATCTGTGCGGCCAAACGTCACCGCAATAGGAACATCTGCATATGAAACCTCAATCCATCCATTTTCTTTTCTCTTGCATTTCCTCCGTGCTCTCCGTGTCCTCCGTGGTTCACGGTTTACTTTAAGGTGTAACTATGAAAATGAAAGCCGCAGTGATCAGGCAGATGGGTCTGCCGCAACCGTACTCGGACAGCAAACCGATGAGCATCGAAGAAGTCGAGCTCGACAAACCGGGACAGCGCGAAGTGCTGGTGCAGATCAAGGCGGCGAGTCTCTGCCACTCGGATTTGTCGACGGTCAACGGCGACCGCCCGCGGCAGATGCCGATGGTGCTCGGTCATGAAGCCTCCGGCGTGGTGCAGGAAGTCGGCGGCGGTATCAACGACCTCAAGGTCGGCGATCACGTCGCGCTGGTCTTCGCGCCGAGTTGCGGCCAGTGTCTCCCCTGCATCGAAGGCCATCCCGGCCGCTGCGAGCCGGGCCAGCAGGCGAACGGCGCAGGAAAACTGCTGAACGGCGGCATGCGCCTGCACCAGCATGGCGAGCATGTCTATCACCACGTCGGCGTATCCGCGTTCGCCGAGTACTGTGTCGTCAATCGCGGTTCGCTGGTGAAGATCGACAGCTCGCTGCCGTTCGACGAAGCCGCGCTGTTCGGTTGCGCGGTCCTGACCGGTGTGGGTGCGGTGTTCAACACCGCGCAGGTATTTCCAGGCGCGAAGGTCGCGGTTCTGGGTCTCGGCGGTGTCGGCTTGAATTCGTTGCTGGGTGCCATCGTCGCCGGCGCGCAACAGATCGTTGCCATCGACCTGCACGACGACAAGCTCAAACTGGCGAAAGAACTGGGCGCCACCGACACGGTCAATGCCAAAGACCCGGATGCAATCCAGAAGGTCAAGGACTTGACCGGCGGCGGCGTGCATTTCGCATTCGAGATGGCCGGATCGGTGCAGGCGATGGAACTGGCCTATCGCATCACGCGCCGCGGCGGCACAACAGTCACCGCCGGTTTACCGCACCCGGATCATCGCTGGCCGTTGCAGCACGTCAACCTGGTCGCCGAGGAACGCACCATCAAAGGCAGCTATGTCGGTTCCTGCGTGCCGACCAGAGACATCCCGCGCTACATCGATCTCTATCGCCGCGGCATGCTGCCGGTGAACAAGCTGATGAGCGACCACATCAAGCTCGAAGACATCAATGTCGGCTTCGACCGCCTCGCTTCCGGCCACACCGTCCGCCAGATAATAATGATGTAGGTCTACAACACACCTCAACGCAAAGGCGCAAAGAGCGCAAAGGACGCAAAGGAAACCAAAAACAAGAGATTGAAAGTAAACGCCGCTCATTTCTGGATGCATCGGATATCTCCGGACGTGGGTAGCTATCTACAGAATACTTTCCTTGCCTTGCTTTCCTTTGCGCACTTTGCGTCCTTTGCGCCTTTGCGTTGAGATTGAAATTGAGATTGAGATTTCTTAGATGACGTCCAAAACACCTCGTTACCGCGCCGACGACCTCGAAGAACTACTTAATGTGCGAGCATCCGAGGCGCGCTCTTCGACAGTTCAGTTTTTCCTTTCTTGCCCTCCTTTGCGTCCTTTGCGCCTTTGCGTTGAGAATTTGCTCTATGCCTGAATCATTACGTTACCGCGCCGAAGACCTCGTGCGCTTCGCCACAGCACTGCTCGACAAGGCAGGGCTGGAAGCCGACAAATCAAAAGTCGTCGCTGAAATCCTGGTCGAGGGCGACCTGCTCGGGCACACCACGCACGGCCTGCAGTTGCTCGCACCTTATCTGAATGATCTCGACAAAGGCGGCATGACGAAGTCGGGATCGCCGCGCGTGATCGCGGACTTCCCCGCGGCTGTGACCTGGGACGGCATGCGCCTGCCCGGTACCTGGCTCACTGCGCGCGCGATCGATCTCGCGCTGGAGCGCGCGAAGAAACTCGGCACCTGCACGGTCACCATCCGCCGCAGCCACCATATCGCTTGCCTGGCCGCGTATCTCAAGCGCGTGACCGACCAGGGCATGATGGTGATGCTGATCTCTTCCGGTCCCGAAGTCGGTGGCGTCGTGCCGCATGGCGGACGCGGCACCGGCACGCATACGCCGAACCCGATCGCGGCGGCCTGGCCGACGAAGGGCGATCCCGTGATGATCGACGTTTCGATGTCGATCACCACGCACGGACTGACCGGCCGGCTGAACAAGGAAGGACGCAGGCTGCCCGGACAATGGGTGCTCGATGGCCACGGCCATCCTTCCGACGATCCCGCCGTGGTCTTCAACGAACCGAAGGGCGGATTGCTGCCGATCGGCGGGCTGGATCACGGGCACAAGGGATACGCGCTGGGCTTGCTGGTGGAGGCACTGACGCAAGGCTTGTCGGGTCACGGGCGCGCCGATCCGAATGAAGGCTGGGCGGCGAATGTGTATATCCAGGTATTCGATCCGGCACTGTTCGGCGGCAGCGAGGATTTCGTGCGCCAGACCGAGTGGATCGCGAACGCCTGCCGCACCACGCTGCCGAGACCGGGTTTCGATCGCGTGCGCCTGCCCGGCGAATCCGGATTGCGCCGCCGCGAGCAACAGTTGCAGGACGGCGTCGAACTCTATCCGAGCATCCTGCCGTCGCTGCAAACCTGGAGCGAAAAGCTCGGCGTCGCCGCACCCTCGGCTATCGCCTAATCTAACCACACGCGCTAACCGCAGAGGACGCGGAGGACGCAGAGGAAATACTGAGGGAAATGTTGGGAAATTCTGAACAGTACCAACCTGGGCCACCGTGGCAGGTCGTATACCATGATCGATGAGTCGCCTCTACAATATCTTCTCCCTCTCCTTTGTTTTTCCTCTGCGTCCTCCGCGTCCTCTGCGGTGAGAGTGTTGTCTGAAAGTAGTAACTAATGCGAACGCCTGCGGAGCATCGCAAGGGCATCGCCATGATGGTCGGCGCCACGCTGTGCTGGGCCACCGCGGGCGTCCTCGTGCGCAACATGGAAGTCACCGACGGCTGGAAGATCGCTTTCTGGCGCTCCTTTTTCATGACGTTGTTCCTGCTGCTCGTGCTGTCGTTCCAGCACGGCTCGCGATTACTACACCGCGTTCATGCCATGGGCTGGCCGGGAGTTCTGTCCGGACTGCTGTTCGCGGGGATGATGATCAGCTTCATTCTCGCCCTGTCGCTGACCACCGTCGCCAACACGCTGGTGGTAGGCAGCATTTCGCCCTTCGTAGCTGCCGTGTGCGGGCGCCTTTTCCTCGGCGAGAAAGTCGCGCCGCGCACCTGGCTGACGATGATTGCGGCAATCGGGGGCATCATCGTGATGTTCTTCGACGCTCTGAGCGGCGACGGCTGGGCCGGAAATCTCATTGCGTTGTGCATCCCGCTGGGCTTCGGCGCCAACGTCGTCATTCTGCGCAAACATCGCACCGCCGTCGACATGGTGCCTTCGGTCCTGCTTGCCGGAATCTTCTCGATGCTGATCGCGTTGCCCTTCGCGCTGCCGTTGTCGGTGAGCACCGGCGATCTCGCTCTGCTGTCCGTCATGGGCGTCGTCCAGCTCGGCGCGGGACTGTTGCTGATGATGGTCGCGGTACGCCACCTCGCCTCGGCGGAGATCGGACTGCTGTCGATCCTCGAAATCATCTTCGGCACACTGTCGGTCTGGGTGCTGATCGGCGAACGCCCGAGCCAGGCCGCGCTGATCGGTGGCGGGGTTGTCGTAGGAGCGCTGGTTGCGAACCAGATAGCGAGCCTTCGGCAGGCGCGCCCCGCGTCAGTTTAAATCTTGAACCACGGAGGGCACGGAGGACACGAAGAAAAAAGAGGAAAGAACAGAAAGTTATAACGTGCTGGCGATCTGCAAATGGCGCCAAGTTGTTCACATTGTGATTGACCCCCCAAGAATATTTCTGCAGTTTCCTGTCCTGTCTCCTCCTTGCCTTTCTCCGTGTTCTCCGTGCCCTCCGTGGTTCAAGAAGTAGTTCCTAGCGGACACTCGTGACAACAGCCCGGCTAGCGCGTCTTTCGATGTCGATGGTCAGGGTCGAACCCGCCGGCTTTTCCAGTATGTACGTCCGGGGCGTATCGACAAAACGCGCGTGGAATCACCGCCGCCGAGCCACATAACTCTGTGCCTCTTTCAGAGCGGGCTGCCGCGTCCCGCCGTCAGCGACTTCGAGAAGCTCGGCATAGAAACCGCGCGCCATGGGTTCATCATCAAGCGTGCGTGCCGCGCGAGCGGCGCTCAGCAGGATGTTGAAACGCCGAGGATAGCGTTCTATTGCGCGCTGGTACGCCACAAGGGCCGCCGCCGGTTGCTCCTGCTCCATGAGAAGGTCTCCGAGGAGCTCGTCGGCGGGAAGAGTGGGTCCCGGCGTCACGGCATGCTTCGGCGTCGAGGCCTCGAGTTCCGAGTCCTCTATCATCAGCGCAACGCTGGCTTCCTCTTTTCCTTCCATGTGCGCGCGCCAGGCGCTCAACTCGAGGCGAAGCATCTGGATATTGCGGGCAAACAAATCTTCCCCCGCCTTGCGCGTCGCAGCTTCGAGTTCCCCGAGCCGCGCACCGATCGCCCTGGCCTCGTCGATTCTTCCCAGATGGGCCGCGCCCAGGCCGCGTGCAAACAGCGCTATGGCTTCGGGCCAGGCGAAACGATCCCAGTCGAGGGTCGCGGGCTCGCGGGGAACGATCAGCTCGGCAGCGCTCCAGTCGCGCCGCTCCAGCACATAGCGCGCTTGCGTGGATGCCAGGTGAAAAGCCGTCTTGAAAGTGGGTTCCAGCCGGGCCCTTGAACGCAGTCGCTGCAACTGCACGGCGGCTTCTTCGTCCGCACCTTTCTGCAGATAGGCATAGACGAGGTACTCGATCGCATGGGGGAACTCGTCCCAAACGAATTCTCCGTGGTCTCCCGCGGGGTACTCGAGAGCCGCATCCGCCGCCAGCAGGTTTCCCCGGATCACCCCATCCCAATCGCCGAGGCGCGTATAGATATGCGTCGGCATATGCAACGCGTGTGGGCTGCGCGGAGCGGCCGACTCGTATTTGCGCGTGATCTCCAGCGATTCGCGTTCGCGACCCGGTGCGTCGTTGGCGTGGACGAGGTAGTGCATCGCGCCCGGATGGTCCGGATTGCGCTCATACACGCGGAGCAGGATTTCGGCGGCGCGGTCGGAATACGCCCGGGATGTCGCATCGGAGGGAGCGACGGCCAGATGCGCCAGGGCGTAGAACGCGGCCGCCTCAGCGTCATCGGGGAAGGCGGCATAAATTTTTTCCGAGGCCTGTTCCCACCGGCGGATGCGCAGCCAGTAATCGGACGATGCCGGATCTAGGAAGAACGCCTCCGCTGCCGCCACGAAGAGCCGTTCCCGCTCCGTCGGCGGCTGCAGGGCTTTGGCCTTCTGCACCTCCTCCCATCCCCGCTGCAGCGCTTCGGGTCGCGGCCGCGTCGGCCACAGCGGCTGAAACAGCGTCATCGCAATGCCCCAATGCGCCATCGCGCACTGCGGATCGGTCGTGGCAACGTGTTCGAAAGCCTCCCGCGCTTGCGGATAGGTCATGTGATGCAGGAAGGCGACCGCGCGATTGAACTCGACCTGGGCGTGATCGGAGCACGTGACGGGAAAGACAACCGTACCTAAGACATGGCCGGCGTGTTGCTGGCCCTGCCCTCGTGTTTCGGCGGCCCAGCTTCCAAGCAGGACGACCGTCAGACCGGCAGCGAGGTACACGAAGACAGGATGACGTCTTCGCTGCACTGACTTACCCGGTTTCCGCTCGGGGAATTTGCCGCTTGTCATACATGCTCATCCATTCGCTTCGCGGCTCATCATGATCCGAGGCCGAACCACCGGGCACGGCGACTCGAGCCAAAATGCTCCTTGTCGGCACGCAACGCAACCGCCGGCTCGTGGTAGGTACCGGTCGGTTTGGGGCCGGAGAAGAAATCTACGTCCACGCGGCCAATCCGGCCTGCGCCGAATTCGATGTAACAGGAACCCGCCCCGCCATAAAGACCGCCCTGGCCGTTGCCCCGAATTTGCGACAAGAGGGACATGGCGACCGCCTTGGCGGCGCCCTCGGCGAATACGCCCGCCTTCGGCGTTCCCGTATTGGCAATGTCACCGACCGCGTAGACATTCGGGAATCTCGTTTCCAGCGTTCTCGGGTTTACCGGCACCCAGCCGTTTTCCGCCATGCCGCTGGCCTCGACCACCGCCGGTGCACGATGCTTAGGCACCCCCAGGAACAGTTCGTAAGGCAATTCGCTGCCGTCGTCGAGTTGCGCAACACGACGGCGTGGATCCAGCGAGGCCACGCGCCGATTGGGCATGAACCTGATGTCGCGTTCGGCAAAGGCCGCGATCAATGCCTTGGAAGTCTCTGGCGACGGCGGCACCGGACTCGGTAGAGGCAGGACCATCGTGATTTCACATTGGCTGCGAACACCCTTCGTCGTCAGGTAGTCGTGCAGCAGGAGCGCGCATTCGCTTGGGGCTGGCGGACACTTGTACGGCGCCGCGGATACACCGACGATGGCGCGGCCTTTCGAGAAGCCTGGCAGGATTTCGCGCACGCGCTCGGCCCCGGTGACGGAATAGAACTCGTTGCCGCCTTCAGCCAGCCCGGGGGTGGCGCCCATGTCATAGTCCGCACCCAGAGCGACGACCAGGTAGTCGCAATCGTAGGTCCCGGCATCGGTCGTGACACGCTTGGTTGCGGGATCGATAGCCGTGACGGTTTCCTGCAGAAGGCGTACCCCCAGCTTGACGAAGTTCCGATACGGCAGGCGCACCGCCTCCAGCGAGGCGCGGCCGAACATCACGTCAAGCTTCGAATAGCCGAATATGAAGGCGTCGCTCTTGTCGATGAGAGTCACCTCGACCTGATCGCCCATGGCTTCCGAAAGGATTGTGCTCAACTCCAGGCCGCCGAAACCGGCGCCCAATACTGTGATTCGTGCGCTCATATGTAGTATTCCTCCCGGGTTGACCGATGAAGCTCAGTATCGAAAACGGCAAGCAGCTGGTCTGTGAGGAAAGCAATGGTCAGGGTCGAACCCGCCGGCTTCGATGTCGTAAGCGATGCGCGTCGCGGCATCGGTAAAGGCATCACAGCCTGCTGCCGCCGCAAGGAGGAGCGGGAGCGGTAACCATCGGTTTCTCATGTGCTCACGATTGATCGGTCCAGTACTCGTTCAAGGCTCGAACAATCTGAGGGTGTGAGAACGCATAGCTCTCATCCTCCAGAATGAACAGCAGATAGGCTCGAACGGCCTTGCGTTGGGCCGGTGAAAGCAAAGTATATTGGCCGATGCTGTAATCATTGAGATAGGCAAGCTGAAAAGACAGGTCCTGAAGATATCCACCGCTCAACCCTGCAAGGAGGAATGCAGGCAGGTGGAACCTCATGCCCTCCGCATCGAAGAAGCTCAAGCTGCTGTAGCACGCATTCAACTCAACGACCGATATGCGACTCCAATCGTTCTTTTCGTCGTTCGCACGATAAGACGAGCATGTCTCCGCGTCTGCATAGTCGTCGAGGCCTTGTGCCTCCCGCAGCCCGACGCCGTTTCCCAGCGTCACGTTTGAGAACGCCTCCTTGATGAAAGCGGCAATCTCCTTTGCATTGATTTGACGCTCGGCAGGCAATGCTGCGTCCCGATTACATTGCTCAGCCTTCGGGTGTGATGACCTGGATGTGGTCGCGGCAGACATTCAGGAACGGCGCGGCCAGCACGCGGCGCTCGCCCGCTTCCCAGACCTCGGCGTCGGTGACCGCGATGAAATTCTTCGCCTCGGTCATGTAGTCCGTGACCCGCGCCCCCGGCACCAGTTCGATATATCCCTTGATCCGGTAGCTGCCGGTAAGAATGATCACTTTCGTCTTGTTCTGCTCCGCCATGAAAGGTTCTCCTTCTGTTTTTCAGTTCCGTGCCGGTGCACTCGGGCGCGATCGAGGCGTGTTGATAATTATTGGGCAGATATGAAATCAGGTTTGTGAAGCTGTAATTTGGCATTGAATTCGATCCATTATGCACACTGCAGGCCTGAGCTAGCCCGTTACCCCTAAAGGCCGTCAATATCTTCTGAAAGACTATTGATCGCTTCCTTTTGCTTGTCGAAATTGGTTGATGATGTCCACGCGCTGAGATGCGCCACTTCCTTGTCCCCTTCCATTAATGTGTGCCGGTACGTTATGGACATCTTATTGCTGCCCTTGAGATTGCCGGTTACATCAAATCGGAAAGCGTGCTTGCCATGCACTTCCAATTGCATAATTTCAGACTGTACGGAATTATCCAATCTGCTTGCTTGATCGGCGCGTTTCGAACTGGCGTATTCCATCAAATCGGTAATTTGCTCTCTATTGACGGCAATCAGAAATAGCCCGATGTCCTTAGTCCGATTTACTGCGTGCAGGATGGTTCCATAGGCCACCATAGCTGGGTTGAGTTGCTTTGTTTCCCATCCAGCACCTAACGGAAGACTGACTTTGGTAGGGTGAGGAGTAGTTGAACCCTTTATCCTTTGATAGTTCCAATACTGCGCGAATTGGCATATTGGGATCTTTGCATCGGCTGGATTTTCCTGAGATTTCCGTTATCGTGCCCACGGAGCCGTCCGGCAGATACACCTTATCGCCAACTTTCACATCTTCACGTATGCAGTTACTTCCTTTCGCGCCTGTCATCGTGTCGCTGACCTTGTCGATAACGGCACCTGGTATAAAGACAAAAAAAACATCCGTGAAGCATAAAAAGGGAAACAGCTGATACAAACAGCACAAACTTTCGAGCATTCTGCATGGCGTTCACCTTTGATATGCAATCTGGGAGTCGATCCAATGGTACATGCTGAAATCCACGATTAATCCGGTCGGACCACGTCAAGCTCCTGTTGCATCGGCACTATCTCGCCAAAGATGCGTGTTATTCGGCCTTAGAGGGCCACGTTTATCGCTAAAACGAGACGTATAGGAGCTGCCCGGTTCCCGAAGCGTGAAGATTCCATCCGCTTCTGCAAGCTGTCGATGAGATGCACGATTGCCAAGCGCTGCCTTCATTTTGTTCACATACTCCCGACTGCCGACTGCGATGGCTTCGGACCATCATTCATCGCGCGCGCCCATCCCTGCACCAAGCGCTTCGTCCACCCACTCGCGGTGGGCTTTCTGAAATTCCGCTACGGTCGAACATCCCGTGAGCGCACTTAAGGCGGCGAGATCGACGATGGCGTAGCGCTCGGGAGGCGCCTGAATCTCGCGATAGCCGCTGTGCAGCCAATCCGCAGGATGTTTCACCACTCCGGCGCGCACCATGTTTAAGTCAACGTAAACCAGGCAGCGCCGGAGATATTCGTCGGCGTCGACTGCCGTCGTGTGATAACGGTCCTCCCAGTACGTGCCTGCGCGTGCCTTGCGCTGGTTATAGTCCCGGGCGGTGCGCCCTGCTACCAGCTGAATGCTTTGGGAGATCACGCCGGGAGCGGTGTCCCTTATCAGCAGGTGAACGTGGTTGGAGGTGACTGTGTAATTGAGTACGCAGAGCCCGAAACGCTTTTTCGCCTCGAAGAGCCAGCGAACATAGTGCTGCCGATCTCGCGCGAACTTGAGAAGAAACGCCTTCTGATGACAGCGGTGCGTGATGTGCCAGATCTGACCAGGCAGAAAATGGCGGTTGGCGCGCGACATCGCTTCTCCTTGAAGCGTGCGTTTGGGCTTCAAAAACCAGCCTCTAAGCGTCTGAAGCGCCCTTAATATTACGGCCTTGCGCAGAAAGATCAATGTCATACGATGGTCCGACTGGAACTAAGGACTCAAGCGGAGTTGGGGCTTAAAAGCGCCGTTGATAATGCTCGTTTCGAGATGGCGCAGGACTTCGTCGTCTGACTCAAAGTCATGCGCGTTTAGCAGAAGTTGATCACGCGCCCCTTCTCGCTCAATGCCATTCTGTATATATACGGCGACCTGTATTTTTCTATTTTGAACTTGGGTGAGGAATGCGGCTATGGCGATCTCTTGTTCAATCCATACTGACGCGCGCACGTGCTCCCTAGATCTTGTCGCAACGGTTCCTCTATGGTGCATCACTGCAATTAGCCCCACGCATTTGTTAAGTGAGCCGAAAATGTGTCTCGATAATCCATCGAGAGAATTTTGCTTTTGCGCGAAATATCCCGTGCACGGGGAAAGGTGTTTGTCGATTAACTGAACGATTGAGTTACCAAGGGCAATTTCCTCGTTCGTAGCCTGACCACAACTAACGAAAATAATCGGCGGATCGGTGTTGGAAAATGCGAGAGATGGTCGATACGCTAAGGAGTCTACGTATAGGTCTATTTCGCCATTTATTTCCTGCTCAGCTTGAGTTTGCGTCGAGCTTAGGGAAAGATCTTTTCCAAATCCGACTCTGGCGACTATGTCTATAGCGATATCCGTAAGTTCAACTGCTGCCTCTCTTCGATAAATTGAGACTTCGTGTTTAATGTCAGTGGCTAGTGTTTCTGTTCGAGGCGCACCGAGCAATTCGTGCGCTCTACGCAGGCTCGCCCAGGCAATCCTATTTCTTTCCAGTAGCTCTTTCGCGCATTCTTGAAAAACCAATTGAGCGGTCATACTGGACATTGCGACTCCCCGCACTGACATATCGCTTAGGATCTCGCTGACCTTCGCGCGTAAAGGGTCGCGCCTGGCGCTAATGGCCGGGTGGATCAGGTTGCGAGCGCGTTCGGCGATCTTTTGATCAAGCATTCCGGTATCCGGTCGGATCGCGTCTAGCTAATTCCGCTCCAAAGAATCCATCGGATCAAAAACTTGAGCGGCCGCGTGACGTATAACCAGGGTACTAACCAAACCGCCAAACCCTGCAGGATGCGAAAAGCATAGATCAAACAACCGGCGCTGGATACCGTACGCCAAACGAGGGTCCCCGGTGCCGATTCCCGGGAATCTGTACCATTCGCCTCTGCATTGACGTGGAGGACTAATGGATCTCACGGCGCGAACCGCGGCCTGCAGCTAGATATTCATAAATGACCCACGGAGGACACGAAGAGCACGGATACCCTCGCGATAGCGTGGAGTACCCTTTTAGGAAAGGCAAACACGAATCGGATAAAGGGATTCGGAGATGTAGTCATCGACAGCGCCACGAATTTGGCACGGTCTACAAATCATCACTACTCCATAACCTATCTTTTTTGTTTCCATTATTTTTCTCCGTGTCCTCCGTGTTCTCCGTGGTTCATGAAGTAGATTTGAGAAGGAGGAGAGAATGGATCTGACGAAGCGCCTCGAAAAGTACTACGCCGCCGCAGTGCACGACGTGCTGCGCGGCATGGGCTACGCGCAGTGCGTGCTGCCGCATACGATCAAGCCGCTCGATCCGACGAAGAAACTCGCGGGTGAAATCTACACGGTGAGCGGTTATATCGACCAGACCCGCGATGCGCACGACACGCTGGTGCAGTGGACCGGGCTGCTGTCGAAGGCGCCGTCGGGCAAGGTGATCGTGTGCCAGCCGAACACGCACATGGTCGCGCTGATGGGCGAGCTGTCCGCCGAGACACTGCATCACAAAGGCGTGCTCGGCTACGTCGTGGATGGCGGCTGCCGCGATACCGAGTTCATCCTCAAGATCGGTTTCCCGGTGTTCTGCAGCTTCAACACGCCGTCCGACATCGTCGGCCGCTGGGTCCCGGATCGCTTCGGCCAACCGGTTACAATCGGCGACGTCACGATATGCACCGGGGACTGGCTGCTCGCCGATCGCGACGGCGTGGTCATCATTCCCGGTAAAATTGCGGAACAGGTGGTAAGCAAAACGGAAGAAGTGCTGCTGACCGAGAACCAGGTGCGCAGCGCCATCCTCGGTGGCATGGATCCGCAGGAAGCGTATCTGAAGTTCGGAAAGTTCTAGTTTCTTAGGTTGCAAGCGGCCGCTTCGCAAGACGGGAAGCGAACCAGAAGCCGAAACACAGGCTACAACGGGAATCAAACAGGGAAGGGGATTTGCAAATGATGCGCGGTTATATCGAATTTATCCTGCGGTTCCGCTGGCCGGTCGTGATTCTGGTCACGATTGCCACGGTGTTTCTGACGATCAAAGGCGGATCCCTGACGGTGATCATCGACCCCAACAACATCGTTCCCCGGTCGCACCCCTTCATCGCCACGACACTGAAAGTCGAGGAGGTGTTCGGCTCCCGCTATGTGGCGGTTATCGGCATTACGCCCAAGCAGGGCGACGTGTTCCAGCCCAAGGTGATGGAAAAGGTGCTGCGCATCACCAACAAACTGCGCGAAACGCCGCGCGTCGTGAAGACCAACCTGCTGTCGGTCGCGGCGCGCCGCGCGAAGGACATCCGCGGCACGAAGGACGGCATGGAAGTCAGGCAGATGATGACCGACGTGCCGGCGACGCCAGAGCAGATGGCGGCACTCAAGGACGCGCTCGAGCGCAACACCTCTTATATGAACGCGGTCGTCTCCAACGACTTCAAGACCACGGTCATCCTGGCCGAAGTGCGGGACAGAAAGTCCACCGACGGCCCCGACGTCAAAGGGGGTTTCACCTTCGTCGAAGACAAGATCGAAGCCATCGTCAACGCGGAGCGTGACGATTCGGTCGACATCATGGTGAGCGGTTACCCGCCGTTCCTGTCGATGTTCGAACGCTTTGCCGGGCGCACGCCGATGTTGATGATGGCGGCGCTGGTGGTCATCGGCCTGATTCACTGGGAGGCGTTCCGTACATTGCAGGGCCTGATCCTGCCGCTGGTCACGCCCCTGGTCGCGGTGCAGTGGGCGAAAGGTTTCATGGGTCTGGCCAACGTGCCGCTGGACATCTTCAACATGTCCACGCCGATCCTGATCCTGGCGGTGGGCGCCGGTCACGCGGTGCAGTTGCTCAAACGCTACTATGAGGAATACAACCGGCTCAATCCCGGCACCACGTTCGACAAGCAGGCGGCGCGGGCCGCCAATCGACAGGCGGTCATCGACTCGATTGTCAAAATCGGCCCGGTCATGATTCTTGCCGGCCTGGTCGCGGTTTGCGGCTTCCTGTCGCTGATGGTCTTCGACATCATCTCGATCCGCGTATTCGGCTTTTTCTCCGGCGTGGGCATTCTGTGCGTGCTGATTGTCGAAATGACGCTGATCCCGGCGCTGCGGTCCCTGCTTCCACCACCCGGACCGAAGGAGGCGCGCCTGGAGCGTGAGGAACGCTTCTGGGACCGGCTCACCGGCTTCTACGCCGACACCCTGCTCGGACCCAATCGCAATCGCATCTTCATGGTCGCGGGAATCGTGATTGCCGTCGCCCTGTTCGGCATGAGCCGGCTCTCCGTCGAGAGCGCGCTGAAAAAATACTTCGATCCCGACCTGCCGTTGCTGAAGGAGGACGCCAGGCTCAACCAGCGCATGGCCGGCACTAACAACATCTACATCCTGGTCGAAGGCGACAAACCGGATGCGATCAAGGACCCGGCGGTGCTCAAGGCCATGGACCAGTTGCAGGAGTTCCTGGTCAAGCAACCCAACGTCGGCAAGGTCATGTCGCTCGCGGAATTCATCAAGCGCATGAACCAGTCGCTGAATGGCGATGACCCGGCCTACTTCAAGATACCGGACAAGCAGACCACCATTGCGGAATACCTGCTGCTCTATTCGATGTCCGGCGAGCCGGGAGACTTCGACACCTACGTCGACTACGACTACCAGCTTGCCAACATGGTGGTGTTCACCCACAGCGACAGCACAGTGGACATGCTGGCGCTGTGGAAAGCCGCGCGGGAATTCGCCAAAGACAAGTTCCCGCCCAACATCAAGATCAATGTCGGGGGCAGTGTCGCTCAATCCGCCGCGATCACCGAAGTGATCGTCAAGGACAAGATCTTGAATGTCGTCCAGATCGCCAGCGTGGTGTTCCTTATCGCCGCGGTGGTGTTCCGTTCTTTCGCCGCCGGCCTCCTGGTGATCACGCCGCTGCTGCTTTCGGTTCTGGTCAACATGGGGCTGCTCGGCCTTCTGGGACTCAAACTCAACATCCCGGTTGCGCTCACCTCGGCGCTCGCCATCGGGATCGGTGCCGACTACGCGATCTACATGCTGTTCCGGCTGCGCGAGGAACTTGCGCTGGGCACCGAGGAGAAAGAGGCGTTCCGCAAGGTGCTGAGGACTGCGGGCAAGGCCTGCCTGTTCGTCGCCTCGGCGGTGGCAGGCGGCTATGCCGTGCAGGCTTTCTCGCGCGGCTACTACCCGCACACCTGGAACGCGTTACTCATCGGCACCGCCATGCTGGTCAGCGTCACCGCCGCGCTTACCGTCATGCCGGCGCTGGTTTTGAAATTCCGACCCAAGTTCATCTTCAATGGAGGCTCAGTGAAATCGAAATCCGTCGCGCCAGCCGCGATCCCGGCAATAGCGGCACTCGGCGTCGCATTTATCCTCGGCGGTATGCCGACTCCGGCCCACGCGCTTACGCCGCTGGAAATCATGGAAAAGAACTTCATGTCCATCAAGTACCAGGACTCGGTGTCGCAGACCACGATGACGCTCACGAACAAGCAGGGCAAGCAGCGGGTACGCAAGACTTTCGGCACCTCCAAGCTCGAGGGCAACGGCATCGACAACATGCGCATGACGCGCTTCCTGGAACCGGCCGACGTGAAAGGCACCGTGTCGCTGCTGGTCGAGCATTCGGACAAGGACGACGACATCTGGATCTACCTGCCCAGCACCAAGAAGGTTCGCCGGCTGATTTCGAGCAACAAGAAGGACAGTTTCGTCGGCACGGACTTCTCCTACGGCGACGTGATCGGCCACAAGCCGAAGGAGTGGAATCACACGCTGGCCAAGGAAGAGGAGGTCGACGGCAAGCCGTGCTATGTAATCGAGTCCACCCCGAAGGACGCCACGATCAAGTCCAACACCGGCTACGCCAAGCGGATCAACTGGATCCAGAAGGACACCTTCGTCACCGTCAAGGGCATCATTTACGACGAGGCCGGGGAGTTGCTCAAGGAAACCAAGTACTCGAACTACAGGGTCGCCGATGCCGCCAAACAGCGCTTCCAGGCTTACCTGCTGGAAGCGCGTAACGTCCAGACGGAACATTCGACCGAGATCCGCATCGACGAATCCAAGTCCAATACCGGGGTCAAGGACGACTACTTCACGACCCGGTACATGGAACAGCAGTGACCGGGATGCGGTCGGTTCCGGCACGGCGCCTGTTCCGGGCGCGGTGCCTGGCGATTTTGTTCTGCGCCGCCCAGGCCTCGGCTGTTGCAGCGGCTGAAGACGACGAACCGCCGCTCGCCCCGCCCGAAGCCGGGACGTCCGGGGCCAGCACGGATTCGGGCTTGCGCAAGACGATGGCGCAGGCCGGCATCACCGGATCGCTGCGCGGAGGTTACTGGTCGTCCAATCGCCGGCTCGACGACGAGAAGGACATCGGCGTCGCTTCGGCCTGGCTGAAGCTGGACAAGAAACTCGATTCCGGGATCGGGCTGTTCGCCGAGGGCTATGTTGCCAATGAAGACGTCTTCGGCGACCGGCTCGACGAGCATCGCCTGCGCGAAGGCTACGTCGAAGGCCGCAAGGGAAACTTCGACTACCGGGTGGGCAAGCAGATCGTCGCCTGGGGGCGCACCGACCGGCTCAACCCGACCGATAACCTGACGCCGCGCGACGCGACTTTGCTCGCCGGCGACATCGACGAGGACCGTTTCGGCTCGCTTGCCGCCAAGGGGTCATGGAATTTCGACGCCCATACGAGCGTCACCGGTGTCTGGATCCCGCAGTTCCGGCCGAACGTCGTGCCTCTGCCGCTGCGTCCCGGCATCGTTTTTCAGGAAAACATTCCCGACAGTGCACGCCAGTGGGCGCTGAAATTCGACCAGTCCGGCAAGACCATCGACTGGTCGGTGTCCTGGTTCGACGGCTTCGACCTGAGCGCCGATATTTCACCCGGCCCGATGACGGCGGCAGGCCAGGTGGTGAAACTCGACCACCATCGCATCCGCGTGCTGGGCGCGGACGCCGCGACCACTCGCGGGTCGTTCCGCTTCGCGGCGGAAGCCGCTTACGTCCGCACCGAGGATCCCGACGGCATCGATCCGGGAATCAAGAATCCGTTCGCGTACGGCGTGCTCGGCGTGGAGCGCGACTACCCGGACAACTTCACCGTGATCGTGCAGGCTTTTGTGCGCGAAGTCATGCACTACAGCAACCCCGAGGCGATCGCCAATCCCGCGGTCCGCGCGATCGCCGTCCAGCAGGCGGTCGTCAATTACCAGTATGACCGCCGCCAGCAGGGTGTAAGCGCCCGGATCGACAAGAAATGGTTCAACGAGACTCTTGAAGCCGAACTCGCCGCCACCGCCCTGCTCAATCGCGACGGCTATGTCGTGCGCCCCCGGATGATCTACATGTGGAGCGACAGCATCAAGCTCATCGCCGGGTACGAGTACTTCAGGGGTTCCGACAAGACGACGTACGGACTGCTCGAAAAGAACAGGACGCTGTACTCCGAAGTGCGCTGGTACTTCTGAGCATCGTCGCCTCCCGCATATCGGAGAATTCTGATGAATAAACTCGACTTCAAGGGACGGGTGGCCATCGTCACTGGTGCCGCACGCGGACTCGGACTCGCGATCACGGAACGCCTGCTGGACGGCGGAGCGGCCGTCGCGATGTGGGACATGGATCGCGGCGCGCTCGAGATGGAAGCGATGCGGCTACGCGCAAGGGGAAAGGTGAACACCGCCGTCGTCGACGTGGTGAACGAAGCGCAAGTAATCTCGGCTGCCAACGCAGCCCAGAAAAACCTGGGCCGCATCGACATCCTGGTCAACAACGCGGGCATCGCCGGCCCGGTGCGCAGGAGCTGGGAATATCCGCTCGAGGAATGGCGCAAGGTGATGGCGGTGAACGTCGATGGCGTTTACCTGTGCAGCCGCGCGGTCATCCCGGTCATGATGGCGCAGAAGTACGGCCGCATCGTCAACCTCGCGTCGATCGCCGGCAAGAACGGCAGCCCCTACTTCGCGCCCTACTCCACTTCCAAGGCCGCTGTCATCGGCCTGACCAAATCCATGGGCAAGGATCTCGCGAAAGATGGCGTGATCGTCAATTGCATCGCGCCCACCGCGGTCGGCACCGACATGGTCAAGGCCTTTCCGCAGAAGCTGGTCGACTCGATGATCGAGCAGACGCCGATGGGCCGCATGGCCAGTGCCGACGAACTCGCCTCGATGGTCGCGTGGATGTGTTCGGAGGAATGTTCCTTCACCACCGGCGGCATATTCGACATTTCGGGGGGAAGGGCGACGTACTAGCAGATAAGTCTGGGCTCGGGACGAAGGACTCAGGAAGGGGGTATTAAAGGGAAGGTATTGAAAAGAAGGTGTGGTGAAGAATCCTCGGTTCCGAGTCCTCGTTCATTTCGCCGTCATGACGCTTGCAAGTCCGCGCCCGTGCCACTACCCTAGCCGTCAGCCCTAGTCCCACAGGCATGTTGTAATGCGACATTAACCGCGTTTCCCGGAAGAGGTCTGATGCCATGGCTGCCGATCCGTACGCCGCGCCCAAATCCCGCGTCGCAGATATCCCGAATGCCGCACCCGACGGTGAGTTCGTTGCAGAAGGACGCGGCGTAGCCGCAGGCAACGGGTGGACCTGGATTTCCGACGCATGGGGCATGTTCAAGGGCCAGAAAGGCACGTGGATAGGCTTGTTCGTCATCCTGGCGGTAATCATTATCGTGCTGAACATCCTGCCGATCATCGGTCCGCTTCTGCTCATCTTGCTGAGTCCGGTACTTTACGGCGGCGTGATGCTGGGCTGCGAAGCGCAGCGCAGCGGCGACAGTCTGGAGATCGGCCATCTGTTCGCGGGATTCCGCAGCAACACCGGCCGCCTGATCGGTGTCGGCGCGGTAACTCTGCTGGCATTCATCGGGGTATTTGTCGTGGTCATGGTGATTTTCGGCGTCGACATGGCGCGCATGATGATGGGCGCAAAGCCAAGTCCTGAACAATTACAGGCGCTCGGCACGAGCTTTCTTCTCATCCCCCTGATCATCCTGGCGCTCAGCCTGCCGATCTACATGGCAATCTGGTTTGCGACCCCGCTCATCGTTCTCAATGACTGCAGCGTCGGCGACGCACTGAAGGCGAGCTTTGCTGCCTGCCTCAAGAACATCCTGCCATTTCTGGTGTTCGGAATCGTCTTTTTCCTGCTCGCAATCGTCGCCACCATTCCGCTGGCCCTGGGCTGGCTGGCGCTCGGACCGGTGTTGCTGGCTTCCATATACACCGCTTACCGCGACATTTTCTACGAACGTTGATCCCGCGGCGCCGTGCTCGATACCGCACGCCGCGTCGCCACTCCCGAGGGGATAGAACTCACGCTGCGACTCGCTGGTCCGGTGCCGCGTGCTCTGGCGTGGGCCATCGACTTGTTGGTGCGCGCCGCGATCCTGGGAATCATTGCGCTAACCGCCACTGCTCTGCGGCAGTTCGGTACTGCGGTCATCCTGCTGAGCGCCTTCCTGATCGAGTGGCTCTACCCGGCGTGGTTCGAGGCAAGCTGGGGAGCCACCCCGGGTAAACGCGCGCTCGGATTGATAGTACTGAACGACGACGGCACGCCGGTCCGATGGTCGGCCGCGCTCACCCGCAATCTGCTGCGCGCAGCGGATTTTCTGCCGGCGATGTATCTTGGCGGCTTCGTCGCCATGGTGATGAATCGCGATTTCAAGCGGCTCGGCGACCTTGCCGCCAACACGCTGGTGGTCTATCGCGAAGAGAAACTCGAGCCGCTGGCGATTCCGGAAGGCGATCCGCACCCGCCCGGATTCGCCCTTACCATCGCCGAGCAGCGCGCCATTCTCGATTTCGCGGCGCGGTCGACCGGCCTGACGCAGGAACGCGCGGAAGAACTGGCAGAGATTCCGCGCTCGCTTACCGGCGGCGCATCCCGCGGCGTGGCGGCGTCGCGGTTGATCGGAATTGCCAATTACCTGATGGGCAGGCAATGAAGCAGATCGTCTTCGAACAACGCCATAAATCGGAGTGGCAGCGCTTCGAGCAATGGCTCGACCGCAGCGGCAAGCAGCGCGGCGGCAAGCAGAATTCAGCACCAGCCGACTCGCTGCCCGATCAGGAAATACCGCGCACCTACCGGCACATCTGCCAGTTGCTGGCGCTCGCGCGCGAACGTCAATACAGTCCGGATCTCATCGATCGGTTGAACCGGATTGCATTGCGCGGTCATCATCTTCTCTACGGCGCGCGCGGCGCACGGTCGGCGCCGCCGCTGAATTTTCTTGCGGCCGGTTTCCCGCGCCTGGTGCGTGCCGAATGGCGGCTCGTCGCCGCCGCCGCCGCGCTATTTGCTGGCCCCCTGCTCGTGCTGCTATTGGTACTGCCGACCTTTCCGGACTTCATTCATTACTTCGTCGAGCCCGCAGGGCTGGCCCGCTTTCAGGAAATGTACGATCCGGCCAATCCGCGCCTGGGCATGCGCCAGTCCGACGACAACCTGATGATGTTCGCGTACTACATCTGGAACAACGTCAAGATCGGATTTCAGACTTTTGCCACCGGCGTGCTGCTCGGTATCGGCAGCGTTTACTATCTTCTGTACAACGGTGCGCAAATCGGCGCTATCGCCGGACATTTCAGCGGCGCGGGATTCAGCGAACCATTCTGGTCTTTCGTGTCGGGCCACAGCGCGATGGAACTTACCGCGATCATGCTTTCCGGCGCGGCGGGCCTGAAACTGGGTGTTTCGATCATCGCGCCCGGGGCCCGTTCGCGCCAAGCGGCACTGATGGAGTCGGCCAAACCCGCGGTCAGGCTGATGTATGGAGCCGCCCTCATGTTCGTGATTGCCGCGTTCATCGAAGGCTTCTGGTCGCCGCTGGCGACTTTCCCCGCTTCCACCAAATACGCAGTCGGCGCCGTCATGTGGGCATTCGTCATCGCTTACTTTTTGTTCGCAGGACGCCGAAGTGCAGCCTGATCGTCTGGCGGTGGTGCTGCGGCCGCGCGTCGGCTGGGAAGCGCTCGACCTCGGCTTCCAGATGGCTCGCGAATGGTGGCGGCCGATATGGGCCGTATGGTTCTCCGTCTACCTGCCGGTTGCCGCGCTGTGCCTGCTGGTTTTCTCCAACAGGTTTCACGCCGTGCTCGTGCTCTGGTGGCTGAAACCGGCATTCGACAGGGCGATACTGCACACAGTGAGTCGCGCGGTATTCGGCGAGCCGCAAGGCGCGCTGGCCACCATTCGCGCAATGCGCGAATGGCTGCCTCCCGGAATCATCACGGCATTGACGCTGTCGCGCTTGAACCTCGCCAGATCTTTCGCGCTGCCGGTGGCACAGCTCGAGAACCAGCGCGGCGCCGATTCGCGTCGGCGCCATGCCGCGCTTGGCAGCCGGATGCGCAACGTCGGCGTCTGGCTCACCGTGGTCTGCGCCCATTTCGAATGGGTCGCGATGTTCGGCCTGGCGGGCCTGGTCAGAATGCTGGAACCTTCCGCCGGCGATCTCGGCCCGGAAGACGATGAATCCGATCGCCCAGTCTGGGCACAACTGGCCAACTGGGGATTGAAGGAGATTGTTTTCTATCTGGCCGCGGTATCGCTGATCGAGCCGTTTTACGTCACCGCCGGCTTCGCACTCTACCTCAATCGCCGCGCCATTCTGGAAGGCTGGGACATAGAACTGGCACTGCGCCGGCTCGAGGAGCGCCTGCGCACCTCGGCGAACACGGTGTCAGTTGTGCTGATTGCGGCTGTGGCCATGAGCTGGGTGCTGGCCGATCCACCGTCGGCATTCGCCGCCGACGCTGCCCAAAAAACCGCGCAAGACGAGATCCGGGTCGTGCTCAAAAGCCCGGAATTCTCCCAGGTCAAGGACGTCACGCGCTGGCGTTACATCGGCGAGTCCAGGTCGGACACAAGGAAAAGCGTGCCCGCCATCTGGCGATATCTGAGCTCGCTGTTCGGCGAAATTACCGCATTTGTTCTCTGGATCGCGGCGGCTGTGCTGCTTGTGGCCGCACTGTACTACCTGCGTAGATTCATTCCCGAGCCGCAGTTGCGCGATGGTGCGCGGTACCGCCCTCCCGACACGCTGTTCGGATTCGATTTGGCACCCGAATCGTTGCCCGACGACGTCGCCGCCGCGGCGGCGGAACTGTCGCGCAAAGGGCATTTGCGCGAAGCGCTGTCGCTGCTATATCGCGGCGCATTGTCGGCGCTGGTGCATCGTCACCAATTGCAGCTTGGTGTCGGCGACACCGAGGGAGATTGCGCGCGTGCTGTCAGGCAGACCCTGCCGGCGAGCGCCGATTATTTCGTCAGGCTGGTCGGGGCATGGCAGGCAACGGCCTATGCCGCGCGCGAAACCGATGCGGCCAGCATCCGGAGGTTGTGCGATGAGTGGCGGCCGCATTTTTCGCCAAAGGTGCCTTCGTGAGCATGCGCCGGAACCTTCTCATCGGACTTCTGCTCGCCTGCTTGGCCGCAGCAGCGGCCTGGTTCATTTCCAACTTCGAGCGCCGCACGGAAAGCGAACTGGTCGGTTTTCAGGGCAAAGCTCGTCGCGACCCGTGGCTCGCCGCGGAGCGTCTGCTGCAACGAATGGGAATGAATGCCACGGCGGTGCGCTCGTTGCCCGAACTGGACAGCTTGCCGCAGTCGGCGACGCTGGTGCTGCCAAAGGGCCGGCAGTCACTCAGTGCGCAATCGCGACGCAGCCTTCTGAACTGGGTGAGCAAGGGCGGACGCCTGATTGTTGAAGCCGAGCCGGCGTATCAGCCGGATCCTCTGCTCGATGCGCTGGGCGTACGACGCAAGGCGGCGAAGGAGACAGAAAACCGGAAACACGATGATGGTGATGACACCGGCCGTGAACTCGTCGAAATCGCATTGCCGCCCGAACTCGCGCCGGTCAACGTGCTGATGAAGCGGAATTTCGATCTTCAGGCGAATGGCGCGCTGGCGCGCTTCGGCGGCCGCGAGGCAACCGCCGTACTGCTGCTGCAACACGGCCGCGGCAATGTGCTTGTACTCAACGAGCTCGACGCATTCTCGAATCAATTGATCGGCACGCACGACCACGCGGAGTTCCTGTGGCGCATTGTGCAGGTCGATCAAGGCGCGCCGGCTGTGCTTTTCTTTTCCGATCCGAAAAAACTGTCGCTGCTCGGCTGGCTGCGCACCAACGCCTGGTCCGCCGTCGCGGGCGTTTTGCTGTTCCTGTTGCTCTGGTTGTGGAGCGCAGCGCCGCGCCTGGGTCCGATTGCTCCGGATCCGGTGCGCGCACGGCGGCGGCTGCTTGACCATTTGCGCGCGAGCGGCCGTTTCCTGTGGGCTCATGGCGGCTCGCAACTGCTCGTCGATGCGGCACGCGAAGCGTGTCTGCGGCGCATCGCCCGGGTCCATCCCGACCTGATCGCCGCCCCCGGGACCGAACATGAGGCCGAACGGGAGGCGCGCCTGGCGGAACTGATCGGCCTCGATGCCGAGCAGTCGCGCATGCTGTTTTCGCAGAAGGCGCCGACGCGCATGATCGAATTCCTGCATACCATCAGGCTTTATCAGACCGTGCACGAGAGACTCGCCCTTAGACGGCCAGCAGCGAAAAATACAAAGGGGATGCGATGACGACAACACTATCCGAGGACACACTCAAGCACGCCACCGAAGCCGCCGCGGCAATGCGCGTGCAGATCGGCCGGGCGGTGGTCGGCCAGACCGACGTGGTGGATCAGGTGCTGGCCGCACTCTTCGCCGGCGGCCATGTTCTGATCGAAGGTGTGCCTGGCCTCGGGAAGACACTGCTGGTGCGTGCGCTCGCCCGCACTTTCGGCGGCCGCTTCGCCCGCATCCAGTTCACTCCCGACCTGATGCCCGCCGACGTCACCGGCCATACGCTGTACGACCCGCGCAGCGGAGAGTTCACCACGCGACGGGGTCCCGTATTCACCCATCTGCTGCTGGCCGACGAAATCAACCGCGCGCCGGCCAAGACTCAGGCGGCGCTGCTCGAAGTGATGCAAGAGGGCCAGGTCACCATCGAGGGCACACCGCATCTGCTCGAGCCTCCATTCATGGTGCTCGCCACGCAGAATCCGATCGAACAGGAAGGCACGTACGCATTACCTGAAGCGCAGCTCGACCGCTTTCTGCTCAAGGTGCGAATCGACTATCCGCCGGAGAGCGAAGAGGTTGCCATGGTGAAACAGGTCGCCGGCAACCAGGTCGGCGAGAAGCTCAACGTGGAGTCGGTGGCATCGCTGATTCAGCCCGAATCCGTGGTGACACTGCAGCGCGTAGCGGCCGCGGTGCGCGTAGACAACCAGGTATTGGACTACGCGGTGCGCATTGTGCGCACCACACGAACCTGGAACGGCGTGGCGTCTGGGGCGGGGCCGCGCGGCGGCATCGCGCTGATACGGGCGGCGCGCGCGGCGGCGCTCATCAGCGGACGCGATTTTGCCACTCCGGACGACGTCAAGCGCATGGCACTCGCTGCGCTGAGGCATCGCGTCACGCCGACACCGGAAATTGAGATCGAGGGCCATTCCAGCGATACGCTACTCAAGGGATTGCTGGAAAAAGTGCCGGCACCTAGGGTATAGGAAACGTGCTGATTCCCGGCCGACCCTTCATCGGACTTGCCGGCGTCCTGGCGGTTGCCGGCATCGGCGCTTCGATCTGGCCGGCCGCGATTCCGGCATGGCTCGCCGCGCTGGCGCTGACGGTGCTGCTCTCCATTTTCGACGCCGCGCTGGCGCTGCGACTCCCAACCCCGCCGGCGCGCCGCACGGTACCCGGCTCGCTGCCGCTCGGCGTCATGCACGAAGTGGTGCTGCGGTTTGCGAACAGCGGCCGATCGCCGCTGCGTTTGACCGCATGCGATCATGTACCCGCCGCTACCGAGGTGGAAGGCCAGCCGCAGACGATCATGCTGCCGGCGCGAGGCTGGGCGGAGTTGCGCTACCGCATGCGTCCGATCCAGCGCGGAGACCTGAAATTCGATCGCGTCGAAGTGTGCATCCATTCGCCTTTGCGACTGTGGCAGTCTGAACGCAGGACCGGCGAACCCCAGACCGTGCGCATTTATCCGAATTTCTCGGTGCTCACCCGTTTCGCGATTCTTGCCACCGACAACCGGCTCTCGCAGATCGGCATGCTGCAGCGCCGCCGTCGCGGAGAGGGGTTGGACTTCCATCAGTTGCGCGACTACCGGGAAGGCGACGTCCAGCGCCAGATCGACTGGAAGGCAAGTTCGCGCATGCCGCGCCTGATATCGCGCGAATACCAGGACGAACGCGACCAGCAGGTGGTGCTGATGCTCGACTGCGGCCGGCGCATGGCTGCGCGCGACGACGCGCTGTCGCATTTCGATTACGTCGTCAACGCGGCGCTGTTGCTCGCCTACGTCAGCCTGCGCCAGGGCGACGCGGTCGGCCTGCTGACCATGTCGGGCGAAACCCGCTGGCTGGCACCGCGCAAGTCGCGGTCGACCATCAATCTCATGCTCAACTGCGTTTACGATCTGCATCCCACGCTCGCCGCGACCGACTATCACAAAGCCGCCGTGGAACTGATGCAGCGCACCCGCAAGCGCGCGCTGGTCGTGATGCTGTCCAACCTGCGCGATGAAGACGACGAAACGCTGGCGCCGGCATTGCGGTTGCTGCAGTCGCGCCATCTGGTGCTGTTTGCGTCGTTACGGGAAAACATCCTCTCGCGGGCACTCACCAGCCGCGTTGATACCTTCGAGCGGGCACTCACCCACGCCGCCACGGCGGACTACCTGCGCAATCGCGAACTGACCTTCCGCCGGCTTGCACGCGGCGGCGCAGTCTGCGTCGACGTGGAGCCCGAACAGCTTCCGATGGCGCTGGTGAACCGCTACACGGATATCAAGCGCGGAGGCCGGCTGTAGAAGTGCCGTGACGACGTGAAGGTCGTCACGGCTTTCTACGCCTAAACGCGTAGTTGCCGACTACGCCTGCTCACGTATTCTCCGCTTGCACCCCGATCGGTAATCTGGTCACACCACGCCGGACAACCGGTATGTCTGGCTTTTGCGACAAACCGGCGCCGATTGCGGCCGGCCGCAAAAATGCTTCAATCTCCCGATGAATATCAGGAACCGTGCGACCGGCGACCTGTCGGAATACCAGGGCGAACGGACCGCCCATCGGATACTGAATCAGCACGTCCCTCCAACCACAACGCGCCGTCGGAAAAAAACCGGATTTTCCGTGACCGGAGCTTGACAGCGTTCCGATTGCAGGGTCTCGGTCAATGTCATTCCAGGGAGACGTGTCGCGCGGGAAAGAGCTAACATAGTTGTTCCTGCCACGGCTCGAAAACCCCTAATAACAGGAGTCTCCAACATGCTGCAGCTGGACGAAACAGAAGCCGCGATCGCCATTGCGAATCCGGGCGTTGGAAGTTTCGAACGAGTGCGGGAGACTCCAAGACTGGAGCACGCCCGCAGAACAACGGATGCGCTGCGATTCCGCAATCGCGAGGTCATTGCCGGACTGTGGAACAACCGCGAAGAATTGCTCGCCGGTCTGAACGCGCCGCAAGCCTGGATACCCTCCAAGTACTTCTACGATTCGCTGGGCTCGCAACTGTTCACTGCGATAACGCATTTGCCCGAGTACTATCCCACCCGTTCGGAGGCTGCGATTTTCTCACGCCATATCGATGACATCGCGCGCGTGGTCGGTAGCGGCCGCAATCTGATCGATCTCGGCGCAGGCAATTGCGAGAAGGCGGCCAGCCTGTTCGAGGCCCTGAAGCCGGCACAGTATATTGCGGTGGATATTTCCGCCGCCTACCTGGAAACTGCGCTGGTCCGCCTGCGTCACCAGTTTCCCGACATCGGCATGACCGGCCTGGGCATGGATATGTCCGAAGGGCTTTCGCTGCCGGCTTCCGTTCCCGATGCCAGGCGCCTGTTTTTCTATCCGGGTTCCTCGATCGGCAATTTCACGCCGGCGGACGCGGCCGGCTTCCTGTCCGATCTGCGGCGGCAATGCCAGCAACAAGGTGGCCTGCTGATCGGCGTGGATCTGGTCAAGGAAAAGGCGATCCTCGATGCTGCCTATGACGACGCGCTTGGCGTGACAGCCGCGTTCAACCTGAACGCGCTCAACAACGTGAACTCGGTGCTGGGCTCCGATTTCGACGTGCGCGACTGGCGGCACTGCGGATTTTTCAATCAGACCCAGTCGCGAGCGGAAATGCATGTCGAAACCCGGCTCGAGATCGAGGTGCGGTGGCCCGGCGGCTCGCGCCGCTTCGAGGCCGGCGAACGCATTCACACCGAGAACAGCTACAAGTACAGTCTCGAGGAATTCGGTGCGCTGTTGCGTCGGACCGGCTTCAGGAAAGTCACGGCATGGACCGATCAACGCAACTGGTTCGCGTTGTTTTACGCCACTGCGTGATGCGGAGGCACCGGTGAACGATCCACGCGGACCCCACGCGATCGACCCAAACGGACGCGGTAGCGCACCGGCCGCTTGCGAGAACCTGCGCAGCCGCTACGCCAGGATCCGCGCGCATAGTTTCAATCTGGCCAGGCCGCTGTCCGAAGAGGACTGCTGCGTACAGTCCATGCCGGAAGCGAGCCCGGTCAAGTGGCATCTCGCTCACACCACGTGGTTCTTCGAGACCTTCGTCCTCGAAAAATACGAGAAATCCTTCACACCTTTCCTGCCGGCGTTCAAGGTACTGTTCAATTCCTACTACAACGGCGTCGGAGAAAAGCATCCGCGCGCGCAACGCGGATTGCTGACGCGCCCCGCCCTGCACGAGGTATTGCTCTATCGCAAGGAAGTGAACGAGCGCATGGAGAAGCTCTTTGCGCACCTCGGCGATGATGAAGCTTTCTGCACGCTGGTCGACCTGGGCTTGCATCACGAGCAACAACACCAGGAACTGATCCTGACCGACGTCAAGCATCTGCTGTCGCTGAATCCGTTGAAGCCGGCCTATCGCGAGCAGGGCGAAGAGGATACGCCCGCCCCCAATGGGATCGAATGGCTTGCCTTCCACGGCGGCCTGGTCGCAATCGGGCACGGCGGCGACGGATTCTGTTTCGACAACGAATCACCGCGCCACAGGCAGTATCTGAATCCCTATTCCCTGGCGTCGCGCCTGGTGACCAACGGCGAATTCCTCGATTTCATGGTGGACGGCGGCTACCGCGATCCGCGTCTATGGCTCTCCGATGGCTGGGACTGGGTCCAGGCCAACAGGATCACGCATCCGATCTACTGGGAGCGCGAGGACGATCGCTGGGACGAGTTCACCCTCGGCGGCAAGCGGGCGCTCGATTCCGCCGCACCGGCCGTGCACATCTCCTACTTCGAAGCGGATGCCTACGCGCGCTGGGCGGACGCGCGTCTGCCGAGCGAAGCGGAATGGGAACACGCCGCGCGCGCGCATAAAGCATCAGACGATGCGCACAGGCATGATCGGCTGCACCCGCGTCCCGCGAAGAATGCGGCAGGCCTGCAGCAGATGTTCGGCGATGCATGGCAATGGACGCAGACGAGTTATGCGCCCTATCCCGGCTACCTCTGGCCTGAGGGAGCGGTCGGTGAATACAACGGCAAGTTCATGGTGAACCAGTACGTGCTGCGCGGCAGTTCCTGTTTGACGCCCGGCGGCCACAGCCGGGCAACGTATCGTAATTTCTTCCCGGCGACGGCACGCTGGCAGCTCTCCGGCATCCGCCTGGCGAAAGATAGTGGCCTCGTTTCGACGAAAAAATCCGGTTCCGCCTCTCAGAAAGTCTTCAGGGACACCGCTCCCGCGCAGACCAGGAAAGCCGCGGCATAGCGCACGCCGCTGAATTTCTCCTTCAGCACCATGGCGGCGAGAACGGTGCCGAAGATCACCGACGTCTCGCGCAACGCGGCAACCAGGGCAACCGGCGCTTTCGTCATGGCCCACAGCGCGATCGCATAGGAGGCCCAGGTGCAAACCCCTCCGCCGATTCCGAAATGCCAGCGCGTCCGGATCTGACGCATCGCCGCTTCGCCGTGACGCGCGAACACGAAAGTGGCAAGCATCACGCCGTCCAGCACGAGCATCCACCCTACATAGCTGAGCGAATTTCCGGATAGGCGCGTGCCGATACCATCGACCAGCGTGTAAACGCAGATCACGGCCGCGTTGCCGAGCGCAAACAAGGTCTGGGAAAGGTGAAAGTGGCCGCGCCGCCATTGGTTGGCGGCAAGCAGCAGAATCCCGGCGCTGATCAGCAGAATGCCGCCCCACCCGCCGGCCGTGAGGCGTTCCGCGACAAAAAATCCCGCGGCCAGCGCGGTGAGCGGTGGCGCGGTGCCGCGCATGATCGGATAGACGTAACTCAGGTCGCCGGTGCGGTAAGCCGCCGCGACCAGCGCGAAGTAGGCGAGATGGATGACCGCCGAAGCGATCAGATAAGGCCAGCTCTGCGCAGCCGGTAGCGGTACGAAGGGCAGGGTGACAGCGGATATCAGAGCGGCGCCGCATGCGACCAGGACGGTATCGAGAAATTTGTCCTTTCCCGATTTGACGATGGCGTTCCACGATGCGTGCAGCAGCGCCGCGAACAACACCGCGGTCATTACAAATCCGGACAAGGGCACTCCTGCAATTTCGGCTAACCCTTCACCGCAAAGGCGCAAAGACGCAAAGGGGACGCAAAGAAGGGCCAAGGCACTTGGTTAAGTGAGTATGCCAATGGTCAGATAAGGTGATCATTCGTCGACAGTAGGTCCAACAACTTCCTTTTCAGTTCTTGCTTTCCTTTGCGAGCTTTTCTTCGCGCCTTTGCGTCTTTGCGGTTAGGGGTTATTTGCCCTTGAACCGGGGCGCGCGCTTCTCCTTGAAGCTGCGCAAACCGTCCTGGAAATCTTCCGACGCCAGCAGCCGGGTCTGCGTCGAACCGAACAACGCGGAAGCCGCAGCCGGACCTTCACGCAGCGCGACACGCGCATTCGCGATGGTTGCCGTCACCGCCAAAGGCGCCTGGGCGGCAATGATCTTCGCCAGTTCGACCGCGCGCTCGCGCTGCCGTCCGGGCTTGACGATTTCCTGAATGAATCCGAGCCTCAGCGCGGCCTGTGCATCGAACTCATCGCCTGTCAGCAGATAGCGCATCGCATTGCCCCAGCCTGCGCGCTCCACCATGCGGATCGTCGCACCGCCTGTCGGCATCAGTCCGCGCTTGACCTCGACTTGCGCGAAGCGCGTATCGGCGGCCGCTACGACAATGTCCGCCGCCAGCATCATCTCGATGCCGAGCGTAAAGCAGATGCCGTGTACCGCAAAGACGATCGGTTTGCTGCGAAAGGGGGCGCGCGATTCGAAAGGGTCGATCTCGCCTTCCTCCACCAGCAAAGTGTCGCCGCCCAGATAGGGCGCCACTTTGGGCAGATCGAGGCCGGCCGTGAAGTTCGCGCCTTCGGCGAACACCACCGCGCAGCGCGCCTCGGGTTCGTGTTCGTAACGGGTATAGGCCTGCGCCACGCCCCGCAACATGACCGGCGTGAAACCGTTCAGCTTCGCCGGCCGGTCGATGCCGATCAGGAACAACCCGTCGCGCAATTCGGTCGTGATGCGGCCGTCGGGGGGAACTTCGCTCGTCATGGCGACGCGCAATGTCGCCTTTGCATCACGGATGCCTCTTCGCCGCGCGCGCCGCGCAGCAAGGCCTGCGGCAGGCGCCTATTGCGCGCGGCTTGCGAATCCGACATATTTCCTGCCGAAGAAGGTAAACAACGCGCCGAGACAAAACGCAATGCCGAGCAGCAGCACGCGTTGCACGAAATACTGATCGGGCGCGCCATCCTTGACCAGGAACACATCGAACACGCTGTCGATCTTTGCAAAAAGAAATCCGCCGACGAACGCCAGGATGGTCTTGCCGAACTCGGAGAACGGCCGTCTCTCGCCTTGCTCCGAAGGCGTCGCGAGAATGCCGAACCACCAGCCGAGCAATCCGCCAAACAGGCTCACGAGGCAGTTGAGCCAGCGCGGCTCACCCATGTTCCAGGAAGCGGTGCCGACGATCAATAGGGCAATGACGCCCAACACCAAACCGATTACGACTTTTACGTTGAGATTTTCGAAAGCGATCATGGCTTCCCCTATCGGTTCATCAGCTGTGGGTTCGCGTTACCGCACCAGTTCATGACAGGCCTCTTGCGCTGGTGTTCCCGACCGTCGGCCGGATTTTCTTGATCAGTCATAAGACGGGATGGCAATCGTAACCGGCATCATGAAATATGGCCTCGATGTTCTCGTCGAGCTTGAAGCGCAACCCCACGCGGAACAATCAGGCCGGTATCGGTAACACGCGCTCGCGCGCAAGGTCGGCCGCATAGGCAATCGCGGCAGGCACGTGCCCGGGCTTCAGGGAGGGATACTGATTGAGAATGCGTTCGGGCGCTTCACCGGCGGCCAGATTGTCGAGCACGACGGAAACCGGAATGCGAGTACCGCGAAAGCACACGGTCCCGTGCAGGATCCCCGGATCGGCGGTAATGTAAGGCTTCCAGTCCATATCAGTCTCCGGCTTGCTCAGGGTTTCATTCTACATCCTTGCCCGTTCTCTGCCATCGGTTGATCATGGCAAAGCCATCGCCTTTCGTCTGTAGCCGTCGCGCAACTCGCGCTTGAGCACTTTGCCGATCGCGCTGCGCGGCAGGGATTCGACCAGTTCGATCGCCGTCAGCCGCTGCGTCTTGCCAAGCTGGCCGTTCGTCCAGTCGAGCAGCATTTTGGAAAACTGCGGGTCCTGCCGCTTTGGCACCACGAAGGCGACTGGAGTTTCGCCCCAACGCTCGGAAGGGACACCAACCACCGCGGCTTCCGCTACATCGGCATGCGTACGCAGCACCGCTTCGAGATCGCTCGGATAAACGTTGAAGCCGCCGGAGATGATCATGTCCTTCTTGCGATCCATCAGAATCAGAAATCCGTCTTCGTCGAAGCGGCCGATATCGCCGGTGCGGATGAAGCGCCGGCCGGTAGAGTCGACCCACTCGGCTTCCGCAGTTTGTTCCGGTTGGTTGTGATAGCCGGTCATGATGCCTTCCGAGTGACCGACGATTTCGCCGGTCGAGCCGGGGGCCAACTCGTGTCCCTGCTCATCGATCAGCCTGATGTCATGGCCCGGCGCAGGACAGCCGACCGTGTGCAGCTTGTCCGGATGCGATGTGGCTTCCAGCACGCAGGTGCCGCCGCCTTCGGTCATACCGTAGTACTCGATCAGACGGCCCGGCCAGCGTTTCAGGATGTCGGCCTTCAGATGAGCGGCGAACGGCGCGCTGGTGCAGAACTTGGCGCGAAAACCGGACAGGTCGTAGCGGTCGAATTCCGGCAGCGCCATGATGCGCGAATACTGCACCGGCACCAGCATCGCCGTCGTGGCACGGTATTTCTGCGCCAACTCCAGAAATCGCGTCGCATCGAATTTCGCCATCAGCACCACCGTGCCGCCCACCGCGAGCGTCGGCAGAAAACTCACCAGCGTGGTGTTCGAGTAAAGCGGCGTCGACACGATCGTGATCGAGTCCGGCTTGTAGTCATAGGCGAAAGCACGCTGCCATTGCCGCCAGCGCATCAGGTTCGATTGCACGATGCCTTTCGGCGTCCCTGTCGTACCGGATGAATAGATCAGATTGAATGGCGCATCGGGCGCGGCCACAACGACGGCCGGTGCGGTACCGGCTGCAACCAGCCATTTCTGAAATGATTTCCCGGGAGCGGAATCATCGAGTGCAACCCATTCTGCAGCGATTCGATCGCGCACCGGCTCCAGTGCTTTCGCAACGGACGCATCGACGAACAGCAGCGGCGAACCGGCATCCCCGACCATGGTCGCAATGCTTGCCGCCGTCGATGACGGCGCCAGCGGCGCCACGGCAACCCCGGCGCGCAATGCACCGATGAATACCGCGGCATATTCGATCGAAGTCCCTGCGCAGATCGCGATCGCCTGTTTCGGCTTCACGCCGTCGCGCTGCAGTGCCGCCGCAATACGGTCCGCCAGTTCATCGAGCGCCCGATAGTCGAGCGAGCCCATGTCCTGTCTGATGGCGATATGCCGCGGCCGCTGAGCGGCATGCATGCGGATCAGCTCCGGCAACGTGCGGAAATCCTGTGCGAGAACTTCTTCTATGGTCATGGAGTCAGTTCATTCGGAACCACGCCGGCTCGAACTATCTGCCGGTCTGCGCCCGTTGTGGGTCGTCAAGTCGACCCGGAATCTCGACACGTTCACCATGGAGCATCACAAGGAAATAGGACATCTCGTGGATTCATATGATGTCTCCCGTCATAAATCAGCGGGCGCCGAAGGCGGTCCGCTGCATGCATCGTCAGGCCGCAGTAAGCCTAAACTTTGCGGACATTGCCCAGATTTACGGACTGCTTGGCCTGCCAGAGATCATGGTTGTATTGCATGGCCAGCCAACTCTCCGGGGAGCGGCCGAGAGCCTTGGAAAGGCGCAATGCCATTTCAGGGCTGATACCGCTGGCCCCCGTAAGAACGCGATGCAGGGTAGAGGCCGCAACGCCGAGCTTGGCGGCCAACTCGCGGCCGCTAAGATTGTTAGGCTCCAAATAAACCTCGGTAATGAACTCACCGGGATGAGGGGGATGGTGCATGGTTGGGATGGGAATGTGGGAGATGTGATCTTGAAATATCCTACCCGAAGTTCGTCGCTTTACTTCGGCAGCATCAAGGTTCAATGGCGGCCAGACGCCAGAGTGAGGTCACTTCGGCCGCCCGCGCATCGTGCAGCGGATCGCTGGCATCCGACGCCTTGGGATGCCGTGGCTTGGCATCGATTCGGCCCACGACCTTCAGGCCACTACTCTCGAACGCGGCCAACAGGTCAGCGCGTGAGCGCAAGCCCAGGTGCTCGGCAAAGTCAGACAAAATGAGCCAGCCCTCACCGCTCGGCACGAGGTGCGCCGTCAAGCCACTCAGAAAGCCAAGCAGCATGCGGCTGTCCTCGTCGTACACTGCGGACTCAATGGGAGAGCCGGGCCGCGCCGGCAGCCAAGGCGGGTTGCACACCACAAGGGACGCCCGGCCCTCGGGAAAAAGATCGGCGCGCACCACCTGCACCTGGCCGGTCACGCCCAGCCGAGCGAGGTTTTCTTGCGCGCAAGCCAGCGCGCGCGGATCTTGATCCGTCGCCACGATTTGCTCGACGTGGCGACGCGCCAACACGGCGGAAAGCACACCGGTGCCCGCGCCAATGTCGAAGGCCACAAACCTGGCCCGCCCGGTCACAGGCAACGGAGCCGTGGCGACCAGGCTCACGTATTCCCCCCGTACGGGAGAGAACACGCCGTAATGCGGATGAATGCGGTTGTTTGGCGCATCACCCAGCGCTGCAATCTCAATACCCTTTTTACGCCACTCGTGCGCGCCGATGATCCCCAGCAACTCGCGCAGGGACGCCACCGAGGGACCCGCAGCCGCGTCCGCTGGACCCCAGGCTTCCGCGCAGGCTTGTCGCGCATCGGGGGCACGGCGCAGCGCAATACCATAGTCTGCATTAAAGGGAAGCAGCAGCAAGCCCAAAACGCGCGCTCGCTGCGACTGGGCCTGACGATACTGGTGAAAGGTGTCGGCAGAGGATGCCGCCTGGGTAGATTCCTTTGCTATCTTTCTTTGCTTGCGTGCGGGCGTTTTGTCGGCGCGCCGCGCCATTGCCTGCAGCAACTGCGTGGCGTTGTGAAAATCTCCGCGCCAGAGTAAAGCCGTGCCTTCACAGGCCAGCCGATAGGAAGCGTCAGCCGTGGTGGTATCGTCAGTCAGAGTGACCCGCTTGGGCGGCGGTGCGCCGCGTTCTGAGCGCCAGCGCGCTGAACAACCTTTACCCGCCTCAGTCCAGTGGATGCTAGGCAGTGGGCCGTCGAAGGGTTCTGTACTGACACCGGGAGGTGAAATTGGCATCGGCTTGGTAAGACGCAAAGAAGTGACATTAGCGTTTTTACAGACGACGAGGCGAACGGGTTAGCAATGATGTCGATCACCAAGCGCCGATTGACTCAACCGGCGCGTACCTCGTCCGTCCAAACCCTGAAGCTCGTCAATGTGTTGGGGCCGAACGCGTTGCTGATCGCGACGTCGGAAGCGTCGCGGCCTCGTGCAATGAGCACCCTCCCGATGCGCGGCGTATTGTTGCGGGCGTCGAAAGTGTACCAATGGCCGTCGAGGAAGGCCTCGAACCAGGCAGCGAAATCCATCGTGCCGTACGGTGGCGGCATGCCGATGTCGCCCAGATAGCCGGTGCAGTAGCGGGCAGGGATGTTCATGCACCTGCAGAAGGCAACGGCGAGGTGTGCATAATCGCGGCAGACGCCGGTCTTGTCGTGAAAGGCTTCCAGCGCCGTCCGTGTCATGCGCGCGTGCTCATAGCCGAAGGTGATATGTCGATGGACATAGTCGCAGATCGCCTGAACGCGGCCCCATCCCGTTGGCGCCTGCCCAAAGAGATTCCACGCCGTCTCGGACAGCCGATCGGTTTCGCAATAGCGGCTTCCGAGCAGGAAGAGAAGCGTTTCCTCGGGTAGGTGCGGCACCGGAAGCTGTTGCGCCTGAGGAACGATCACGTCGGGGGCTCCGGTATCGTTCACGAGCGCGTCGGCGGAGACGCGCGTGCGGCCCCTTGGCGCAACAATGCGCGTGCACCAGTTGCCAAAGCTGTCACGATAGGCCGCTATCGGGACCGGCGGGTCGATCACCAGGTCGTCACGGCCGACCAGATCGGACACGCGTGTGAAGTGGACGTTGACGTTGAATATCATCGGGGTTGGCTGCGGGCAGTCGTAGATCATTTCGAAGCCGACGCGAATTTGCATCATGGGTCTCCGGTATTCGTTAAGTAGAGTCGCGCGTGGCTGGCGGCGTAGTTGCTGGAAATGATTCCCGGTGCGTTACCTGGTGCAGGGCGCTCATCATGGCAGGCTCAGGCAGCCCATGCCGTGCGCAACGAATCGATCAGCACGCCGCGCAGCGCTTTCCAGCGTCGGCCCGCGGCGAGGACACACCTCTGGTTGACCTCCAGCTCAATCCCGACGTAGGCGCTGGGCGGGAAGCGCAGGCGCAAGTGCGAGGTCAGCCCGTCCCCCTTACCCGCATACGGGTAATTGCGACGTACCCGGAGCTCCGGAGCGAATGCCGCGAGCGATGCCTTCCAGCGAGCGCACAGCTCGGCCTCGCCGTGCCGGCCGGGGTGATAGAGCAAACCCACGTCGGCACGCCGCACTTTGCCGTTCAACTCCGGAGCAAAGCTATGCGACGAAATGTGGATCACACGTTGGCCGCGCGACACCGACTGTCTTACGAGACGCTCGACTTGCACGCGATATGGCCGGTAGTGTTGTTCGATGATCTTCGAGCGGAGTTTCGCCGGCGCGCCGCGCGTAGCCGCCGAGAAGAGTTGCGGATGACCGATCGAGCGATTGAGGTCGATAAGCAGACGGCTGATGGTCGAGGTCACGAGCGGCGCCCTGAAGGCCATGGCCAGCGCCCTGGCCATGACCAGCGCGCCGGGATCGTAGCCGCGGTGGGAGTCCAACAGCGCCCGTCGCCCCCGAAACAGCCGTCGATAGGGCGCTGGTATCCGGTTGCCGCCGTGTTCACAGGTGATGAGGAAGGAGTCGATCGCCGCGGCCGGTCACCAGTTCAGCTCGGGCAACTGGCGAAACACTTGACGCGTACCGTCGCTCCAGGCATGGGTGAGTGCGCTGAAATATGCGTCTCCGTCGTCGAATCGACGCCGCTTCTGCAGTTCGAGGCTGTCTCGTTCGTAGCAAATCAGGTCAATCGGCATGCCCACCGACAGGTTGCTGCGCATGGTCGAATCAAATGACACCAGCACACATTTCGTGGCGTCTGCAAGGGGAGTAGAACGCGTAATCACGCGGTCGATGATCGGCTTGCCGTACTTGGTTTCACCGGTTTGAAAATATGGCGTGTCGATTCCCGCTTCGATGAAATTACCCTCGGAGTAGATCCGGAACAACCGTAACGGCTCGCCCCGGATCTGCCCGCCGACGATGAACGAGGCGTTGAAGCCGATCTCGTTCTCCTGCAGATACTCCCCGTCGCGCCGCTCGATATCGCGCATGGCATCCGCGACCAGCGTTGCGACGTCGAACATTGTCGGCGCGCTCCAGAGGTTGGTGGCCGCGCCGCCGGCAGCGCAGCGCTGGTTCAGCACGCCGATCACGGCTTGGGTTCCGGCGAGGTTTCCGGAGCTCAACAAAACGATAACGCGGTCGCCGCGACGCTCGAACACCGTCATCTTGCAGAACTTCGCGAAGTTGTCCACGCCGGCATTCGTACGGGAGTCCGAGGCGAAAATCATTCCCTTGTCGAGCAATACGCCTATACAGTAGGTCATGCCTCGCCCTCTGTGCTCAACCGACACCCCATCTTGACGACCCCATCGGCATTCGCCTGGGGGGAATATATATACGATCAGACTCTCATGGCACTACCTTAAGCCGCAAGGAGTGCGAGGAAATAGGGTGGCTGAGAGCCTCGCGTTGTTAAGATGGTGGTGTCTGAAGTCACCGTCCATACAAGGAGGATCAGCCATGTGTGAAGATAGCAAAAAAACGCCTGC